>JAYUPS010000185.1:0-30026 GCA_043759945.1 Bdellovibrio sp. | reverse complement strand
ATTTATGACTAGACCTGATGCTGGACCTTGGTTTGAATTCCGCACGCGTCGGGCCCTTTGCCCTTGAGTGAGACTGTTCGCACAAAGAAAATAAAAGTATGACAAATACCAGTTTTTTTCCGGCGCTACTCATAGCAGCCTTTGGTCTGTGTTGTTCTTTTCCCTCAGTGGCGCACGAATCGCACGATGAATCCTACGAGGGGGAAGCCGGCGATATGACTTTTGTTAATATCCTGGGAGAGGGCGACAACTGGTTAAAGCTCATCGAACGCTTTGGCGGCCGGGTCCGCAGCGCCAGCCGTTATCCCAACAACGCCAACGGATTTGCGCAGTACATGGCGGAAAGTGGTGTGACCGCTTACGACCCGATCGAGATCATCACGCCGGGAACTCCGGACCTGGCAAAGAAGTGTGGGGTGACCTATTTACTGCCGCCGCAAACTTCTTGGGCCCGCAGTGTCGCTATGGCCCTTTGGGCGACGAAAATGATTCCGATTGCTGGTGAAAAGCCGGCGATAATTAGTTGGTACCGGGAGCCCTGTTACAACAAAGGTGTCGGCGGAGTAGCCAACAGCGATCATGCCAGCGCTCGAGCGATGGACCTGGATTTTTCAAACTCGATCAGCCGACGCAATGTTCAGAAGTGGCTTTGTCAGTTCTGGGATTCCTCCTTAAATATGCAAATTGGTCTCGGTGGATCCGTCATTCATTTGGGTTCTCAGTCGCCCAAGGGAAAACGAAATTGGTATTACGAAACTTACGCGGACTCGGACCTGGGAAAAACCTGTTTCGATTAACTTCGATTAATTGAAGATTAACTCAAACCCCGAATCATTTCCAGATCGCCAACCACCCATGCCAGATCTCCAGATTGTAAGACCATGTTCGAATCCGGATTTAGAAAGCGGGTTCCCTCGCGCTCGATTCCGACAATCAAACCCATCGCTTGTTCTCGAATGCCGGAATTTCTAATCGATTTGCCCACCATGGGCGAGTCATTCCCTAATTGAATCGAAGCCAGCCCAACAGTTTCGTCTTCTTTGCCCGCACCGCGTTCGATTCGTGTCTCCAAGACCAGGCCTGCTGCATCCAACTGATCATCCATTCCGATCAAAAACAATCGGTCGTAAGGTAAAAGCAAATCGTGCTGGCCCGGAGCCAGAATTCTTTTATCCCCTCGTTCAATTAGCGCAACCATAACGCCAAAGCGGTCTTTCAATCCCGCCTCGATGAGTGTCTTTGCAACAAGTTCCGAATTGGGAGACAGAGTGTATTCGGCAAGTGTCGCATCCCACGGGGCCAGGGTTGGCAGCACTCGGGGGGCGACCTGTCTTTGGGTTTCTTTATCTTTTAGATTGGAGATAAATTTTTCTTCAAAGAAGCGATAAATTTTTTCAGCGTAACGACTAAGAAAAGCGATGGGGGCCGCGATGACAAAAAGCAGAACCCCCGAGGCCGCCAACACTGATGAAAATTGGCTAACAACAAATCCAACGAGCACGACCGCAATTCCAAACCGAATGAATGCCATAGTGATGGCGTCCGCAGAGCGCAAACGCACCCGGGAACCAAAAGCTATGGGCCATAAAAATGGAATGGCCAAAAAAACGGCCAAGATACCAAAACCGGAGCGCACGATGGGACCGGTGAAGCCCAGTTCGCGAACGTAAGGGAACGCCAAGTTTTTCATCCCAAGCGCAATTGCAATGACCATAATCGAATTCAAAATAATCTGCAGCCCGTGGGTTTCCCACAGAGCGCCCAGGGTGCCTTGTTTGGAAATGGCATTTACGCTTTGGCGATAAAGCTCTAAACGCGCCAGCCAGCGCTGGGGAATACGAGGAGCCAACCAGAAATAGATAGGATCGGAATATTTAATAAGATAGGGCGTCGTGAACGTCGTAATGACCGAGACCGCAACCGCGATGGGATAAAGAAAGGGACTGGTCACTTTCAAGGTAAGTCCCAAAGTTGCGATGATAAACGAAAACTCTCCGATTTGTGCCAGACTAAAACCGGATTGCACGGAATGTTTCAAGGATTGGCCAGAAGCCAATGCCCCAAATCCGGTGCTGACTATTTTACCCACAATCGTCAAGAGGGTGACGATCAGAATCACGCCAAAATGTTCAAACACTATTTTGGGATCAATCAGCATACCGACCGAGACAAAGAAAACCGCCGCAAAAAGATCCCGCACCGGAATGAGCAACTGTTCGATCCGCCGCCCCTCGTTCGTTTCAGCCAGCAACAAACCCATCACAAAGGCTCCGAGTGCCGGGGAAAATCCGACTTTGGTGGCCAACATCACCATCATGAGACAAAGTCCTATGGAAACTATCAACATTGTCTCGTCGGTCAAATACCGTTTAATTTTTCTAAAAATAATTGGTAAAAGATAGATCCCTAACAAAAACCAAAGCACCAGAAAAAATCCGAGCTTAAGGATAGCGGCGATCATCTCGGGACCTGAAACCGATTGGGTGGCCGCCACCGTGGAAAGCAAAACCAACAGTAAAATCGCAAACAAATCTTCGACGATCAAGACCCCGAAAACTAAAGAAACAAATTTCCGTTTCTTCAGGCCCAACTCGTCGAAAGCTCGGACGATGATTGTGGTCGAGGATATAGATAAAATTCCACCCAAAAATAAACTGTCCATCTTGGACCAACCAAAGAACTGACCCGCCAAATAACCGATCGCAAGCATAAATACGACTTCGATGGCGGCGATCAAGGACGCACTTTTCCCGACTTGCGCAAGTTTTTTAAAACTAAATTCCAGGCCCAAACTAAACAGCAGAAAGATGACGCCAATCTCGGCCCAGACGGTCAGGCTGGCGACGTCGTTGATTGTCGGGATCATCGGGACATGGGGACCGACCAAAATGCCCGCAACGATGTAACCAAGAACAACGGGTTGTTTTAAATACCGGAACACAAGAGTGACCACGGCCGCTGTCATTAATATGAATGCGAGGTCTTTAATTAAATCCGGTAAATGTGCCACGGTGAATAATCGCATTATCTGGGGTCCGGGGCCAACTGGGAATTTGTCTTGCCTTGAGAGAGTCCTAAAATTCCCAGATTGTGGGGGCCGAATTCCCCGGAGCCAGGTTCATTTCAATCATCGTCGCCAGTTAAGATGGCTTTTGAATTGCGAGAGCAAAGGCTGTGTTTTTAAAGGGGGATATATTTGAAAACCATGAACGTCTTAAACTTGATTCGAGGGCAACATAAAATTTTGATGGAATCAATTGCGGTTTTGGAAAGTCCGTACCGAAGTAAGCGCGAGAAGCAGATTCATCTAGGAAAATTTATTCACTTGTTGAAAATGCACACCGAAGGGGAAGAAGAGACGCTTTACGACGTCATGATGGAGGTTGCCCCGGATCAAAAAATTGTTTTCCAAGCTGAACAGGAACACGACATTGCAAAATCTCTGGTCTTGGAACTTGAGAATATGAGTTTTCAAACCAAGTGGGGTCCTGAAATCGAGGCTAAAGCCAAAGTGCTGGCGGAAGTGGTCGAACACCATATTGACGAAGAAGAAAATAACTTTTTTAAAGTCTGTCGGAACACTCTGACTTCGATGGAGCTTGAAGCCATCGGCGAAGAATTTCAGCAAAAATGTGTGGATTTTCAGGACGACGAGCTTGAAGTTTCAATGACCGAAAGAATCCAGCGGATTAATCAAGATTTGGGACTTAATCCGCCCTAAAGCGTAAAGTTCATAGCCTCGATCAAAGCTCCGGGGACCTGTGCTCCCCCAAGTTGGCGTTGAGAGTAGGTTGAAAGACCCGGGATAATTCGTCGCTCCCGAGTGAGATTTATAAGATCTTTGCCGAACAGATCTATCAACGAATGATCAAATCGCAAGTTTGAGATAGGCCCTTGAATCTCGCCGCCTTCCACCCACAAAGCAGCGTAACGGGTCATCCCCGTGAGCCGAGCGGCATTCACGTCGCTGTAGTTTAGATAATGCAGATGGGACAAAAATAGACCCGTGCCAAGGACCTGCAAGGCCTGGGACTGTGCCAGAGTGCCCGGCGAAATTTCAAAAGATCGACCGTACTCTTCGGGGGGAGCAAAATTGGATTCAACGCCGTACTCTTTGGCCGAACGGGTGCTGGTAAATAATTGGATAAACTGGCCTTGATCAATCAAAGACAACTGAGCTTTGGAAACTTCGCCCAGGGAATTAAATGCGGGGCTCAATCCCAAATCAAAATTCTCTCTCAAAGAAAATAGCGGCGAAAATTTAGAAACTCCTTCGACAATTTTTTTTAAGGAGCTTCGTCCGCGTTTGTAGTCACCCATACCGAGAGCTTGCCAATTGAACATGTTCAAAAGTTCGGCCGTAGCGATCGGTGCCAGGTAAGTCCTGTACCGGCCGGGCTTTAAATTAATTACGGGCTTAGCCAAATGTTTTAAGGTCGAAATACCCTGTACAATATCGGCCCGAAGCACTTCGGGATTCCATTCGGCGCCACTAATATTGGAAGCTATAGCGCGTTCACCATCATAAATAGAATAGTCGAAGAAAAAATTCTGATTGGAAAACCAGTGATTTTGGCCTGCCGAATTTGCGTTGGCCGATATTCGGGGCCCACCTGACCAAAAACCGACCAGGTCCAAGTTGTCGGCCGATTTTGTAATGTCCTGAACTAAAATTTCGGCCGAGGGTGTTTGGCCCGGATAGTTTTTCTGGCTGCCGCCGCGATTTTCCATTTTTGTTTGGAAGGGATCGGGTTGCAAAAACGCGCTCTCGGACCGTAAATCTTGAATTGCTTTTCGGCCGCGGATTTTGTTTTCTTGCAAATCACTCGTTAGGGTTATCTGGCGCATGGCGGTTTTGCCATTTTTCTGAAACTTAAGATCCAAATAGTTTTGCTCGACCTGGGTGTTCTGGCGAATCTTACCCTTGTTGAATCGCAAAAAAAGACTGTCTTCGGCTTCCAAGCTCAGATTTAGTTCTTCGCCGACTTCCAAATTATTCATCATCGAGGTCCGGAAGTTCTCCCAGCCCGCGTGCAGCTCTTCTAAAAATCCGTTCATGAAGCTCCTCCGAAAATCTCGATATTTTTAAATAAACAGGGCGGAGCCGAGTGACCGACGTGAATGGCTTGACTGGGTTCACCCTTCCCGCAGTAGGGTGTTCCAAAATTTTCAATTTTGCTTCCCAAGCCCGCAAGGCTGTTCCAAAAGGGAACCGTCGTCCCGCGGTAATTTGGATTTTTCACCAGTCCTACTATTTTTCCGTTGCGGATCTCTTCTCCGTATTCGCAGGTGAACTGAAATTTTCGACGGTAATCATCGATCGACCAAGATTTGTTCGCGTGCATGAGCACGCCCTGCTCCACGCCACCGATCAGATCTTCCAGGGACAAAGTCCCTCCCTCGATGTTAATATTGGCCATGCGGTCGATGGGCGCCCGATTCCACGCGGCGGAGCGGGCATTGGCGACACCGGGAATCTTCGAGCGGGACTGGGATTCCAGAGAACCCAGTCCCGCGACCAAAACCCCATTGCGGATCAAATATTCTTTGGTCGCTTTGTTGCCCACGTCATCAAACTGGTAACTTGCGAATTCTTGCGTAGTATCGCTCGAGGTGCCCGGATCAAAAGTCGCGTTCATTAACTGTGAGCCATATTTTAAAGATCCGAAATCCGAAAGTTTAACAAAGCTGCTTCCGGCGTAGTTGCGTTCGTCACCCAGAATGCGATCAAGTTCCAAGGGGTGTCCGATGGATTCGTGAATCTGAAGCATCATTTGATCGGGCATCAGAATTAAATCCATGGTGCCGGTGGGGCAGTTGGGCGCCTTTAAAAGTTCCACGACTTCACGCCCGATTCGGATTCCCGCGTTTTCAATCTCTTGGAAATTAAAGGCCTCGGCACCCATCTGATAACATCGTGCCAAGCCACCATTCCAACTGCGGCTCTGGTTATTTACACCGTCCGAGGCCGTTGCAGAAAGCTCGACCCCCACTTTTTGAAAGCTCTGAAGGGTGCGGGTTCCCGAGGAACTCAGGAGCAAAATATCAATATGAAATAAGTGAGCCGTGGCGGCGCGATCGATAATAAGATCGGAGACCCGCAAGGCTTGTGTTCCGTGAATCAGGAACTCGTTGATATTTTGAGCGTTCAAGGTCCCGAGCGACGAAACAAAAGGACTGACGTATTCGCCCACGACCGCGGGCCGAATTTGCGCCGGATCAAATCGATGAATCTTAGCCACACTTGCTGCACGGGTCGTGTCCAAAGCACGAGTGAACGCACGATCCAGGCCGGCGGGGCTCATGTCCGAAGTCCCAAAATAACCGATGTGGCCGTCAACCATGACTTCGACCATGACGCCGTAATCTTCGAATGTGGTGTTTTTTTCGGGACGATCATTGCGCACTGAGCGCGTTTGTTTAATTTCCGAATGGTAGCGAAGACCGACCCATTGGGCTTTCAAAGACCATTTCTGGAGCTGTTCTTGGAGCCGAGCCTCGATTGATTTCATAGTTTTAATTAACATTCGCCGCAATAAGAAGCAAAACTTTTAAAGCGAAATCAAAAAGGATTTGATTTGGTCAACGACGTAAAGGGTTGTTTGGGGCGAAAGTATATCGCCGGCTAAAATGTGATCGTTACCTGCCGCAGTGACGGGAATAATTTTTTTAATGGGCGACTGAATGCGATCAAATCCGGAAAGAATTTGTTCGGAATCGACGACTTGATCTTTGGGGTTGTAGAAGACCAAAACAGGAACC
Organism: Bdellovibrio sp.; assembly: GCA_043759945.1. Taxonomy (GTDB): domain Bacteria; phylum Bdellovibrionota; class Bdellovibrionia; order Bdellovibrionales; family Bdellovibrionaceae; genus JAYUPS01. The sequence continues at coordinate 23,264 of JAYUPS010000185.1, read as the reverse complement.
GGAAATTGACGAAGATCGGATTTCCGAAAAGTCTGAACAGCTTTCATGACTTCAACGGTTGAGCGGTAGGGATACTTCGTCGTCCAAAATTCTTGTTGTTGATTATTCAAGGGTTCCCATTCGCGAAAGGAACCCATAATCCACTCGACCCAATACCGGGCTCCGGGCCACAGAAGAATTTCGGAATCCCAACGGGGCAAACCGAAATTGGGCGACATCAAAATCAGGGCCCGCACATTCTTATTTTCATTTTTCAAGGACGTCAGAGCCAGGGCCGCCGACGTGGAAGTCGCCACGACCACAACCTGATCGCCGATCTGCCGTCCGATATCGATGGATTCTTGAACGTCGGCTTGCCAATCTTCCACCGTGACGTCCCGCAGTGCACCCGGATCATTAATCCCGTGACCTGTTAGTCGTGTAAAAAAAGCGTTGGAGCCGCCGGCGTATTCCTGAGCCAAGTTTTCGACGGTGGGTGATATTTCTTTTCGAGAAGCAGAAAAACCGTGCAAGTAAACAAACGAGTATTTCGTTTTTTCAGGATTTAGCGGGTTTTTCCAAAGAATAGTTTTTTCTTGGTTGGGTTTGATTTGCTGGATCTGAGCTTCCCGGTCAGAAACTGTCAGAGCCAGCTTTGAAAGATCTGCCCAGGCAAAACACAGGGTTCCAAATAAAATCCAAAGCTGCATGTCTGGAATCTATCGAACTTAAACCCGTTTGCAAGCCAGCAATTTACTTGTTACCGCGTCGTGAATTCCCGCCCGACGAATAACCTGATTTGCCGTCCTCGAGCACAGAAACATCAAAGGGGGTTGAGCCACAGTTTCCCGCGATGTCGTTGATGAGCTTTTCAGCTTTCAGATGAGCTGCGTTGGCTTCTTTCAAGGGACCCCAATATTTACTGGCTTCCTCTTTCAGGGATCCGCTCATTTGAGCAGAACCGCCCGAACCAAAACTGCCAAGAGAGGCCGTCGAAAACTGTCGGCCCTTCTTTTTTGCGCCCGCGCCCTGGCCCGAAACGAGCTCTTTCATTTTCTTAACCGCACACTGAATATTTTTGATCGGATCAAATGGGGCTTCGCTTTTCGGATCGGTGGTGCCAAAGCAATTTTGTCCCAGGGCCGTATCACCGCCGGTCATCTGAAATAGTCCCTTGGATGGCGTGCCATTGGCATCGTCGGGATTGTCCTTGCGGGCATCCCACGAACTTTCGATATAGGAAAGTCCTTTCATAAACTCGGTCCACATCTTTACGTTGTCTCCGGAACCGTCGCAGTTGGCGAGTTCTTTGGGGATCAACTGATCTAGACCCTCTTTTTGAATAGTTTCTTGGAGTTCATTTTCCCATTGGAAATCGTGGGACTTGGCATTGGCGGCTAGGCCAAAAAATAAGATCGGAGCCAGGATCGTCAGAATCGAGAATAAAATTCGAATTGCCATTTTCCACCCGCCTTGGTGACCTTTTTTGCAAAGGCCGTGCACGCCAAGAAAGAATTTAACGGGCGACCATCTCGTAAGAAACCAGAATCCGGCTTTCCCGGGAATCGGTTTTTGCAATTTTAGTTTGAAAAATTAAACCTTTAGATGGCCATCGGGGTGTTTGCCAGAAAACCGACAAGTTCGACGCTCTATTCTGAGACAAAAGTCGAAAGCAAAAGTCCAAAGGACCGCGGTTGGGTGAGCCAAGGACTGGAGCGGATATGTTTTTTTAGATTGGGCCTGAGCGTGCCGACATCGGCCACTGTGAATTCCAAACCGGCAAGGGCGGCATCAACGATGAACTGATAAACTTCCGGAGTGTATCCCAAATTGAGATTCCCTTTGATAAAGACCTCGCTTTTTAAGCGGCGAGCGAATTGACGGACCAGGCGGGCATTTTCATTGGCCGCGGGATCGGCCATCAGCTGTTGGATTTTCGAACGTTTCAAAAGCGCGTGAAAACGACTGACGTTCACCGCCGTGGGTCGGTACAGGTCGGATTTTAGATTGTTGATATCTTTAAATTCTTTACTCCAGGAGCGATCAAAGGCCATGACGTATTCCAGGGCTTTTTGCTCCAGTGAAATACCCTGGTCCGTTTTTAATTTTGAAGTTTCGGGATTCTCTAGGACCTCTTGAGCAAATTCCATGGGCGGAAGCAACACAAAAGGACCTTCGGTTTGTTTGAGCGCTTCGGTGGCCATCGGCACAAAGCGATTGATCAGCCAGGAAGCGTCGCCCGTGATCTGGAAAAACTGCAAATAAGTCGAAAGATCCGTGGTTATCTGCAACTCACAAGATGTTTGCCCGCACAAACGCCAGCTGTCGTACAGGCTAGGAAAGGGAAGCGGGGGAACCTGGTCACATTTCTCAATCATGGCTTGGAAACGACAGTCTTGGTTATTTTCATTTTCCAAGTCCACCGTTTCATTTTTGCAGCGGCGGTCGGTTGAGAATCTTTTTAAAAAAGCGCTGTAGGCTGTTTGCAGCCATTGGCAAACGGGGACCGCATCGCCGGCAACCAGCTGGGTCGCGGTCGTCGATTGCGCAAATTCTTTCGATGAGAAAGTTTTAAAAAGAACATCGGTCGAAATTTGGCCCTGCGGAAACAGCTCTGAAATTTGGGCCGCAAGGAGCCTTAAAGCGCGCCGGTGCTCGTCGGCCCCTTGAATCTGCCAGGCTTTGACGGTGAGATCTGCCCGCGCAATCGGCTTATTTTCAAATGACAAACTGGTCCCGTCTGAAGTTAACAAATCCGAGGGAGCCGCAATCGTGTCGTTGTCCGTTGGCTTTGTGAATTTAAAATTCTCAGGATTTTTTCCAAAATTTTGAAAAACCATAAAAAAGGGCAGCGTGCAGAGCAGCACAATTCCGGTCAGTCTGAATTTTCCGAGCCCTTTTCCCCTCGGTAGGGGTGGTCCGAACCGTCGATGCGCCATAAGGTATGTTAGGGGATAATATCCCAAAATTCTGAAAAATGATTATTGTCGATCTCCTGGCCAGCCCAAGCCCCAAGTTTTGTTGACACTTTTGACAGTGTTGGGGAGCATCTAGCTTGAGATGACAAATTTCTGGAAAAATTGCAGCACCTGCAAAAAACCAATCGACTATGGAGCGAAGTTCTTCACTTGCAGCGTATCGACCTGCAATAATCAGCGCACCGGCTACACTTTTTGCGGGGTCAGTTGTTTTGAAAGTCATCTGCCCGGCGCGCGCCACCGCGATGCGGGCGCCATCGAGGGAACGGCCCCCTCTCGCACGGTGATCCGAACTGGTGCCGGCGTTGCAGCCCCCGGCGTGAATAAAACACGCCTGCCCGAAGAAGTGTTGGTGGTGGCCTCGAAATTAAAAGAGTACATTCAAGCTCGTTCGGAAATGAACACCTCGCAATCTGTGATGGATGTTTTGTCAGATCATCTGCGCATCGTGTGTGATCGCGCGATTGATCAAGCCCGCACCGAGGGTCGCAAGACCGTGATGGATCGTGATTTTGAATTTTTGAAAAGGTTGTAATCTATCGGGATCCGCAAACCTGTCGCAGAGCTTTTGAGAGCTGCTTAATCACGTCGGTTTCTTCAAATGATTTTCTTTTTACAATATAGACATCGGCATGGCGAACTTTACAGTTTGCTAAACCTTTGCGGCGTTCCAGTTTGTAGTCTTCGGACATGCGTAAGTTGTGTTCATGCGCGACAAAAATCGGAAAAAACCCCGCGACCCGTCCCTGGCGGACCAATTCTAGTGCACTCTCAAGCAATGTTACCCGATGCATAACTTTTCGTTCGAACGCATCTTCGGGCCAGCCATCTAGACCCCGCATGCGCGTGGGTGTTCCCGTCAACGGCATGACTGGCACCACAAAGGGAAGATCTGGTTGCAAAATGCCTTTAAAAGACCCTCTGCGGATAAAGACGCCCATTTCGATCGAAGTAATCTTTAAAAAATCCAACTGAGGATCGGGTATGGGCATGTAAGTGATGCCGATATCGATATCCCCGTTGGCAACATACCGTTCCACTTCCCCTGGCAAGAGTTCATGCAGTTCTAGGGAGTGATTGTTCCAATGCAGTCTGTCCATGAAACTTAAAAAATAGGTCGAGAAAACTTCGAAGGTACCGATTTTGATGGGGCGCACAGTGTTGGGATCGACGTGCAGCGACGATTTTAATTGTCTGAAGTCGTCAATGAGCACCGGCGCTTTTTTAAAAAGCTGTTTGCCGGAGTCCGTCAACATAATGCCGCGCCCATCCCTCATCCACAAGGATGTTTCCAATTCCTGTTCCAAAAGCTTCATCGCCTTTGAAATTGCAGGGGGACTGACATTAAGCATCTCGCTCGCTTTGCGCAAATTTCCAGTCTGCGCGACGGTCATAAAATATTCCAGGCGTTTTAAGTTCATAAACATTTAGTTAACAGATCTTAGATTTTATTCAATTTTTTTATTTCAAGGGCTCCGGTACACTTTATTGCCTAGGAGGTACCCTATGAGGACCATGAAATTACTGTCTTTATTATTAACTCTCTCCTCGGCTTTGCCGAGTTTGGCTGCACTGAAGGTTCATGAATGGGGGACTTTCACATCGATGGTGGGATCCGACGGCATCACCCAAAATGGTATGCATCACGAAGACGAACAGCTTCCGGATTTTGTGCATTCGTTTGGAGTGCAGTTTCCGCAAATTGTCGAGACTCCAAGACCGACGCCGACGCCCCTTCCCGATGAAAACTGTCCGCGCCCTAGCAAAATGTGTTTCGGTCCTGGAATTTTAGAGAACAATGTTATCTCCCAAAAAATGGAGACGCCGGTTCTTTATTTCTATACGGATCAATCGATGGTGGTGAATGTGAACGTGCGCTTTCCGCAAGGAGTGATTACGCAAACTTTTCCCGCGCCCGTGTTGACTTCGCCAACCCAGTCGACGTTGCAGAAGATTGAGAACGGATCCACCAGTTTTCGCATCTTAACCCGACCAACGAAAGTGGCATTGCCTGCAGTGCCTTCCGGCAATATCTATGCACATGCACGAGATGTTGCCAGCGATTTAATTCGGTCTCTGGGTAATTCGCCGTTGGTGGAAGACGAGAAATTTATTTTCTACCGCGGGCTCGGACGCTTTCAACCAAAAATTCACATTACGTCCACCGGAGATAACTTGTCAGTGTTTGTGCCCAGCGCGCGCATTCGACCGCAGGCTGCCTTCTTGACCTATGTGAACGAAGTTGGTTCGGTGGCGTTCCAGGAATTGCAATTTGAAATCGGTCAAAACGAGATCAAATCTGCAGTTTTGAATTCGATCAAGGAAAGTGCCCGGTTGAATAACACCCAAGTGGCTCGCAAGCTTTTGGTATCAAGACTTGTTCTAGCAGGCCTGAACAAGGATGAAGCGGTTGCGATGTACAACACCTGGGAGCACGGGTATTTGCGAGTACCGGGACTTCGATTGCTTTATATCCTGCCCGAGCAAGAAGTGGAGGAAATCTTGCCTTTGACGATCTCGCCGCAGCCCCAGGAAATTCGTCGAGCTTTTGTGGCTCGGATCGAAATCCTGACGGCCAGCGAAGAGCAAAAGATCTTGCGTGAGATTTTGTCAAAACAAGACGCGTTTGACGTTGCCTCACTTGGCCGATTTGCCGAGCCGAAGCTTCGAAGAATCCGACAAGTCTTGGCACAGGAAAATCCGACGGATGTTCAGAATGCGACTTTGATGAACCGCATGGTTGAGAGAGCCAAGAATGGTGAGGGCGGCGTACTGAACTAATTAGCTGCAGGAGGCTCCGGTGGTAATACCGGGGCCGTTGCCTCAATAAATCGAGGGTTTGTACTGCCAAATCCGGTTCTTTATAAATTCCGGGGTCAGGAGCGCCACCCACTGAGCGGTTTTGCGCATGCGCGTGTAGCTTTTCAGGTCCCAAGGGTAATGTGACAGTAAAATTTCTTGATCCAAATGATTGAACAAATAATCCAAGATTATCGCCATGATAACGATGTCATCCATCACTCCAAAAATTGGAATCCAATCCGGAATGATGTCTATCGGCGAAATTACCAGCGCCACCATAGCCAACAAAACTGATTTATCCCGCGCGGGGATGCGAGGATCGTTGGCGACCTGTTTCACGAACGAGATTAATTCTTTAATTTTCTTTATCATTTGCACACTGTAACAGCTGGTCATCGGGCAATCAATTGACAACGCAAGACCGAGTTAGAGAGGCTCGAACCTCTACAGGAGGATATTATGAAGTTACAGAAATGGATTTTTACAGGGCTGATGGCGCTTTCAACGAGCAGTTTTGCCATCCCCTCGGTTTTGACGGCCAAAGCCAACTTGCCGAGTATCGGTCAGGTCGCTTACCGCGCCCCCATGGCAAAGACCAGCGGTGACGTCATCGTGCTCTTTCAAGGGGTGTTTGGTGGAACCACGCACCGACACATGAGCGAACTGCGACAGTTGCTCGACGACATGGGTTACCGGGTTTACACGATGGATCTTCCGGGAACGGGCGAATCTGCGTCGCCTAAGATTATCTACAATCTAGAAATTCTAAATACCTTTGTGACCGAATTTTTAATGAACGTGGTTAAAGAGCCGGCCATTGTTGTGGGCGAGCAGCTTTTGGGGACAGCGTCCCTGCACGTTTCTAAAGTTTACCCCGAGCTTTTCAAAAAAATTATTTTGGTCAGCCCCGCAGGCGTAAAATTCTTAGCGGGTCCGCCGGTCCCTCCGCAAAACGATTTGTTTAACAAATTTTGGAACGACGACGAGGGTGCTTTAACTTGGTATCAGGGCCTAGTGGGCGAGAAGTCCGCCCGTTATTACTTGGGCAAAGCTTATTACAGACCAGAGAGCGTGACCGTCCAACGTGTCGAAGAAATCACGATGACCTCGCAGTTTGCGGGACAACGCTGGGCTACCCTGTCTTTTGTGGGTGGTCGAATCTACGGCAGTTTTGCCGAGGCCGCAAAAGATGTGACCGTACCCGTGACCGCCGTCTTTGGAGAATTTCCTGGATCACCAGTGACCGGAATGACGCCCGAAACGATGGAAATGTTTCAGGCCGTCCAGCCAAATTTTGAATATGTTAAATTAAATGAGGCCGCCAATCTGCCGCACAAAGAACAAGCTGCGGCTTTTATCCGCGAAGCGTTCTAATTAGAAATTTCGAAGAACTTTGTGCTTCAATTCTGGAGCACCTGTCGAAGACGCTTCATCACCATAAAGATAAGCGTCTTCTTTCACCGCTCCCCACATCCACTTCCAAGAACCAAAATAATGATGGGCTGAAATTCCATTGCGACCACCAAAAAACGAAGACTCGTTCATGACGAAAAAATGATCCGCCGGCAAGCCTTGAAAACTAACAGCCTCTATAAACTGTTTTCGCAAAGAGGGGCTTTGATCGTAAATGTCTTTCACAGAAGATTGCGTGATAATCGAATCTTGATCGCCCCAAACCACAGTCACCGGTGTTGCGGGGTTCATGCCTTTTAAGTATTGGGCATCAAAGCCAGCCGGGCTAAAAGCCAAGACGGATTTCACTTTGATCGAAGAAACGCTGGGAGCGCCGGCCGCCATCAGTCCGATGTATCCGCCCTTGGAGTGGCCAGAGTACACAATTGAACCCGGATCTAGCTGCGGATATTTATTCAAAGCCGAGAGTGTCAGTCGATTGTAATCATCGGCCATGCGGCGCCAATCCTGATCCCAAAATCCGTTGTCGAATTGCGGAAAAATAACCGCGATCCCTTTTTTTGCAAGATGCTCAAAGCTCAGGACGTACCCGGAAAGTGAGATGGCCTGGCCGTGGCCGTAAACAATCACAGGAAATTTTTCGTTGGGATCTTTGGCATTCACCGGAAGAAAAACATCCACGGTACGCCCGGATTCAGTAAAAGAAATTTTATTCACCGTGTGCGTGTAAACAGCACTCCCGGGATTTGCTGTTTCCGTGGGCTGCGGCGGCGGAGCTGCAACAAACGACGCTGCAACAGTTGAAGTTCCCAGCGCGATGGTGTGGGACAGGCAGAGAGCTAAGAATGTTAGGGCTGGTGCGGTTTTTTTCATGCCCCAAGAATGCAAGACAGAATCCGATTGGTATATACACGCTGCCTTATAAATTTATTAGGTTGTCACGGAATTCTTGCACTGGAGAGACCAGGCAAGGATTTTAATCAAAGAAGGTTTATGAAATTAATCACATGCGTCTTGGTGGAACATCCAAAAATTGATGGCCGTCCCGAGCTAGCCCCGCACATCATTTAGTTCGCATGAAAACTCAAAAGACACCGGCGCAGGAAATCGAGACTGCGCTAGCGCGACTCAAACGGATGAGGGAGGATTTTTATGGTTAAAAAGAAAAATTCAGTCAGCTTTAAATCGACCGAAGACCTAACTTAGGCAGATTCTATTTTGTTTCACCAACAAACTCTTCTTCTGCGGGAGACCTAATTACAACTGAGCCTTGAACCAACACTTGGGACGAAGCCCTGAGTTGTAGTTCGAATAAGCCGTGCAGGAATTTCCCGCGGCTTCGCGTTCCGCTTCCAAACCAAAGGGTCCGCCCTGGGCTTTTTTTCCGGGAATCATCAGCTCGTTAAAAAATGCGGGACACAAAGCGCCTTGCATTGACGTGTCCAAGCGGCACTGAACAGCCGGATGAGTTCCCACGGTGGCGGCCACTTCGCTAGCGTCCGGCGTTTCATATTGGGGAATTGGTTTTTTCATCAAAGTCGCCATGGTCGTAATCATGGATTCGGTCGCGGCCAAGACGCGGTAACAAAGATCTTGTTCCGGGGCGCGGGTCCAAACGGCGTCGCATTTTTGTTTCATGATTCGTGTGGCTTTTTCGCGGAAGTTCGCGTTGATTAGACTGTCTTGCGCCCAAATTTTTCGCGCGCACACTTGGGTCGCAAAATAATCACTTTGCCCCTCGGCGGCGGCCCACACTCCACCAAAGGGATTGTCAGCTTTGACAAACGCAAAACCGCTCAGATGATGACCCAATTCGTGGCACACGATGAGAGCAAAACCATCCGGAGTCAGTTCCGGCCGGCGCGCCAAGCCGCCAGTGATTTGGACTTTCCAGCTGCCAAACATTTGTTGCGCGCCCGCATTGAGCGTTTCACTTTTCCAATCGCCGCTGACCTGCAGATTTCCGCCCTGACTGGAAACCAGGGACTGATAAGTATTTTGAATTCGAGAAAGAACGTCTTTAAATTCAGCTTCGTTCATATTTGCGGGCGCTAGGTTAAGCCCGAGGGTTTGCAAATCCGGCTTCACATCGACGGGCAAAAATGTGGCCTTCGCGCCAAAACAGACTAAAAAAACGGCAAGAGCACCGAAAAACGACCCGCAAGTTTTTGATTTCATAACCACCTCGCCTAAATCCTACTCACTTTTCCATTCTTTATGCAAGATCAGCCGCGCGCCCCGTCGAAATGTCAAATAGCTCCAGCTCCACTGGATAAAAACGAAGATTTTATTTTTGAAATTAGCCAAATAATAAATATGGATAAAGAGCCAAGCCATCCAGGCTAAAAACCCCGTCATTTTCAGTTTCTTAAACTGCAAAACCGCTTTGCGACGTCCGATGGTCGCCATCTGGCCCTTGTCGAAATATTTAAAATCCTGCAAGGCATAACCATGCAAAGCGTTTTTTATTTGGCGAGCCACGTGCCGTCCCTGTTGCATCGCCACGGGCGCTAAACCCGGCAGTGGTTTGCCATCGGCCCCCTGAACGTGAGCCATGTCTCCCAAAATAAAGATATTGTTAAATCCCGGGGGATTTAATTTCGCATCCACCTGCACGCGTCCCATATTGTCCGTGGGAGTCTGCAAACGCTTCCCAAGACTTGAGGCTTGGACCCCGGCCGCCCATAAAACGGTTTCGGCTTTAATAAACTCAGTACCCAGGGCCACGCCGTCTTGAGTGATATTGGTGACCCGGGTCTGAGTCCAAATTTGAACTCCCATCGCTTCCAAATCCCGCGCTGCTTTTTTTGAAAGATCCGGATCAAATGCCGCCAGGACACGAGATCCGGCTTCAATCAATAAAACACGGGTGCTGGTGGGATCAATGTGCCGGAAATCTTTTTCCAGCGTGTTGCGACTGATTTCTGCAATTGCTCCCGCCAATTCCACCCCGGTGGGCCCGCCGCCCACGATGACAAAAGTCAAAAGTGTTTTCTGTTTTTCTTTGTCGGTTTCGTTTTCGGCCCGTTCGTAAGCGAGCAAGACTCGGCGGCGAATTTCGGTGGCTTGCTCCAGTGTCTTCAATCCCGGCGCTCTTTCTTCCCATTCACTTTTTCCGAAGTAAGAGTGTTTGGCTCCACAAGCTAAAATCAGATAGTCATAGGGGTAACGGGATTTGTCGGAAACCACCACCGCATGATTTGGCAAATCAAGACCCTCCACATTCCCGAGCACGACATTGACGTTCGCGAATTGGGAAAGTTCCGCCCGGATGGGAACGGCGATTTCGGCCGGGGACAGGGCCGCTGTGGCCACTTGATAAAGAAGCGGCTGGAACAAATGATAATTTCGACGGTCGATAATCGTGACGTGAATTTTCCGATCTTTGGCCAGGCTCTTCGCGGCGGTCAATCCGCCAAAACCGCCCCCGACTATGACAACGTTCAACATAAAAAAGTAACTCCGTAATTTTCTTCGAACCTTAACCTTGAGCGAGGTTAAAGTCGCTTTAAAATGTCGTCAGCCCAGCGTTTGCTTAGTAAGCTTTAGTAATGGTCCAGTTTTCCCAGTTGTTAAGAATTCTTCATAGGCCCTTCAACCCAGCAAGATAGGTTTTGACGACAATCAGGGTATGACCAACAGGATGGGAAGCAAAGTCAAAATCTTGAGTGCTTTTGTATTAGGTCAAGTCACTCGCACGCGAGCTATGATTCTGTGGGTGCCGTTAACCACACTATTGCTTGGTCTCTTCATCTCGCTCTTCATTTACAACGATTGGAGCCGTAAAGAGACCGAGGCTCTGCGACACGCCAACGTGCACCGCGCCCAGAACACCATCAACAAAGTGGATCTGTTAATATCAAACAGCCTGCTGCGCGTTCAATCTTACGAGGATTATTTGGGGGGCCGTTGGATTAACTACAAGAAAGAATCTAACTTTCTGAAAAAAGCTTTGGAACACACCATGTTTGAGCGGCTCTCGGTCTTCCAGAAAAATTTGAGTTGGAAACCGGGCCAGCCGCCAGAAATGCAATACCGTCGACTTCTGCGGGTGGAGACGGGGAACACGAAGCTGCCAACAAGCAATGGCAATTACATGTCCGGGGCTCAGGTCCTATCAACGGTGACCGATATGGAATCCACGGGTGATTACCAGCGGGCACTTATATTTACCCGCATGGAAGTCTCGCGTTTAACCGTGATTTTAAAAGCCCGGTCGCAAAACAGCATTTTTTTCGTTTTTACCGTGCCCTTGGAAAAAGTTTTTGAAAAAGCTGAACTGATTCCGGGCGAAACCATTCGGCTGACTGATTTGGGCTCTGGTCTGCGCTGGAGCATTTCAAAGAAAAAAAGTGGTATCGAGGTCACCCCCGAAAAGTCGGCTGGATTTACCGCCGAGGCAATCCCCAGTTCCAGTTTCTTGTTCGCCGAGGGTTTGCCGCAGTCCGGACTAAAAGTTGGAATCGATTTTCATTTGCAGAGTGAAGACAAGAGTATTGGACCCGCCGCGACTACCAGTTTGTTGACCTTGCTTCTGACTTTGCTTGTTTCGTATCTATTTTGGGTTTTGATTGCGCAAAACCGAATGGTGTCTCGTTTGGTGATTGAAAAAACCACGGACTTAGAAAAGGCCCGGCATTTGGCGAGCGAGGCCTTGCTCGATAAATCGCGCTTCATCGGCAATATCAGTCATGAAATCCGCACGCCGCTGAATTTAATTTTGGGCATGATTGACCTGTGCGAAGAAAAAGATCCGGAAATGAAATTGAAGGACTATTTAAAAAACATGCGAACTTCGGGAAATCATTTGCTAGCCATGATCGAGGATCTTTTGGATTTAGCGCGCTCGGAATCCAACGAAATCCACGTGCAATTGAAGCCCTTTAATCTGTCACAATTTTTAGACGAGATCGCTCGCATTGGCGGCCAAGAATGCGCGAAAAAAAATCTTCGAATGTATTTCAACATGGACCAAAATGTACCGAACATTGTCGTCTCAGATCCCAGCCGTCTTCGGCAGATTCTTTTGAATTTGCTAAAGAATGCAACCAAGTACACCAACCACGGGTTTGTCGCTTTAAAAGTAACTTGCCAAGACATTGGACTAGCGGGGTCCCGACGTTTGCGTTTTGAATTCAAAGATTCGGGAATAGGAATTCCCAAGGATAAAATTGGTCGGATCTTCGATGCCTTTTTTCAATTGGACAGTTCCAATGTCTTAGCCGAAGGAGGCGTGGGATTGGGACTTTCCATCGTACGAGAGCTTGTGCGTAAGCTGAATGGAAAAATTGAGGTGCGATCCATTCCGGGCCGGGGCTCCGTGTTCCACGTCGATTTGGATTTGGAAGTGCCCGACGCGTCTTCCTGGCTTCAACGCTACAAGGGTCCCGACGGAAAATCCCAAGAAATGGTTTTGCTTTCGGGGGATCAAATTTGGCGCGACAGTATGGCGGCGCTAGAGCATCATCCAAATTTGACAGTTGTTTCCGTAACTCCAGCAGAGTTTGATCAGTTTCTAAAAAAGAAATCGGATAACAGCCTCCAGTGGATTCTATGCGACTTAAGATCTTGCCGACTAACCCTGGATGAATTCCGTTCCAAAGTGGGAGCGCGCAAGCACATCATCGCCGGAGATAAAAAAAGTATATTTGATCAACTGAGTGATTCTCCGTTTCCTGTGATTGAAGCCTGTCCCACGATTTTAAGCGAGGTTCTGCTGGCGGTTGGCTTAACATCTCGCAAGCGATTGCGCCCCGAGCGGGAAGCGGATCCGGTCGTGCAGACCACAGAAAGTAAGAAGCTCTTGGACGCAGGAATCTCGGTTTTGGTCGCCGACGATGATCAGGGAAACCGAGAGCTCTACAAAGCCTATTTTGAAAACGCCAACTGGAATATCGATTACACCGAAAACGGACAGTTTGCCTGGGAGTCTTATTTGAAACATCGGCCGGATCTGCTAATTTTGGATGTCCGCATGCCAGTGCTGGATGGTTTTGGCGTGATCGAAAGAGTCCGACAGCACGAAGCGGCCAATGGCCTGGCGCGCACTCCGGTAATTTTGGTAACCGCAGATGCTTTAGAGCAGACGGCCGAACGGGCCCGTGGTATCCAATGCGTCACATTGTTAACAAAGCCAATTCGAAAATCAAAACTTCTGGAAACCATGAATCAAGCCCACAATGAACAAGCTGGCTAAGCATGAATACGAGGGATCCAAAAATGGATACAGGAACTGAAATTAACGGGAAAGTCGAAAATCTGATCCGGAATTTGGCTCAGTCCCAGGGGTTTGAGGCCCTGCTTTTTAACCAGCTCGTTGAAGATACCAGCCCCGAAGTTTCAATCCGAATTTTAGCGCGGTTTTGGGAAACTCTGTCTGAATGTTTGGTGTGCATTGAACAGGGAATGAAAATCGAAGATGCCGACCAAGTTTGGAAAGCCTGTCACAAAGTCGCTGGGTCTTCTGAGCTTTTGGGCTTTGCGGTCTTTGGTCGACGATCCCGCCAATTGAACAACGACGTTAAATCCATCCCAGAAATTGATTCTCACGAATCCGCGTTGGTGGAATACGTGACTGACGGACGGGCGCTGCTGGCCAACATCGACCGGGCTTTCCCGGACCATAAAAATTATTTACTGTAATTTTAAAACGGCGGCTTTGTAGCCGACACTCAAGACCGTTTCGATTTTTACCGAGCTTTCGGTAATTTTTTTCCGCAAATGACTGACGTGAGCGTCAACCGTTCGAGGCGTAATGTGATTGCCCACACCCCACACGTGATCGATCAACTGATCGCGCGTAAACACCATTCCGGGGCGGCCAGCGACCAGTTTCAAGATTTTAAATTCCGACGGCGTCAGATCAATTAGCAGGACGCCCTTTTGATTGGAGCTGTGTTCAACGCACATGCGATCCGAATCAATGGTCAGATCACCAATTTGAATGCGACTTTTATTTTTTAAACTGGCTTCTGAATTTCGAAGTCGGGCCGCAATGCGCGCGCGCAATTCGTTGGGATCTGGTGGTTTAGAAACGTAGTCATCAGCCCCGATTCCGAACGCCGCCACTTTGGTTAGAACATCGTTGTCAGAACTTAAAATAATTACCGGAATATTTTGAGTCGACATGGATTCCCGCAACTGGGGCAAAATTTTAATTCCATTTCCGTCGGGGAGTGAAACGTCGAGCAAGATTAAATCAAAACTATCTCGTCCTGTTTGCGATAACTTTAAAGCATGATTGATCGACGAAGCCTGGACCAACGAATGGTCATTCAGGACCGAAGTCAGATACATAAAAAATTCGGGATTGTCTTCGACGCAAAGAATTTTAGCCATAATTTCGTGCAGTTAAACTCCATATTGCAAAATCATCAAGCGTTTTTTGCGAACTTTCTAAATCAGAGGGTGATCCTGTTAGAACCAGGAGGTGCAAATGGAAAATCGATCCTTAGAAAATCAAACCCAGCGATCTGATTTAGGACAAGAAGTTCTGCCGCGTCAGCAAAAACTCACAAAGGTATTGGTCGTCGAAGACGATCTTAGTCTTTGGCCCTTTTGGGAAAATGTTTTGCGGAGCACAATCCCCAGAGTCGAGATTGATTGGGAAACCACAGAAAGGGCGGCGGAATCTTTGCTCAAGCATCGGTTCCAAAGGAACAGCCCTTACGATCTTGTCGTTTCCGATATCTTTTTGGAAGGACACGAAACGGGTATTGATCTTTGGAATCGCTATGGCGAAGCCGCAAAAAACTTTATTTTCGTTAGCGGCATGCCGATGGCCAAATTCGATTCGTTAATGAGTCTGAATTTTGGATATCCGGTTTATTTGCAAAAACCGCTGTCGGTCAAGCAATGTCGCGAAGTCGTGAAATCCCTGTTCAAGGGACAGTAGTCATAAAAGTGCAGAGGGGGGAATTATGAATAATCTTGAAATTGACACACAAGTTTTGGGCGTGGACCAAGAGGAGCAATTTGTTACCACTTGCAATCAAGCTTTAGCCAGGATTGCGGAGTTGGCTCCGTCGGACAGCAATGTTTCCATGATCGTGAATCATGACGGAATCCATTTTGTCGCAGGCCTGCGGTTGGCCTCTTGCAACCTGAGCTTTTCGATCGTCGAAAAAGCAAAGAGCCCCTACATGGCGGTGGAATCCGTGATGAAAGATGGACTGGACCGGGTTCATTTGTGGTCGGCCACAAAGTCTCAAGAGGAGCGTCTATGAAAAACTTTGCGCTGATTATCGAAGATGATTTGTCTTTGAAACCTTTGTGGGAATTAATTTTAAAGCGTCGCGTGGAAGAATGGGATTTTGATTGGGCGATCAGCAGCGAAGAGGGACGCCGGCTTTGTCTCAAGTCCACTTCGATCGGACGGCCCTATTCCCTGGTGATCGTAGATTTATTTCTGGCGGGTTCAGAAACCGGGTTGGATTTTCTTTCGTCGAGCGAAGCTTTGAAAACTCACGCCCCGATCATTCTTGTATCTGCCATCGAAGAGAACCGAATAAAAGAAAATTATGTGGATTTGGTCAAGAACACTCCGGTGTTGTCAAAACCACTTAACATTCCGAAATGTGAACGACTGTTGGATCAGCTGTTTTCCAAGATAGCGAGTTAGTATGGTTATCGATCAAAGGACTGATCAGAGACCCGTGATTTTAATAACTGGTTGTGCTTCGGGGTTGGGGCACGCACTCGCGACGCGTTTGTACCAACAAGAAAAATATCGTGTGGTCGCAACCGCTCGGGGCGAATCCTATAGAAAATTACAAACTGAATTTGCCGATCATGATGATTTCATGGTGCGTGAATTGGATGTGACGGACGATGATCGCATCAACGCTCTGGTCAACGAGGTCTGCCTGACCTGGGGGCATATTGATATTTTGATTAACAATGCCGGGGTTTGCTACCGGTCTGTTGTCGAGCACATGGACATTGAATCTGAATTCCGCCAACTCAAAACAAATTACCTCGGCCCCATGAGTTTGATTCGTTCCGTTCTTCCGATGATGCGAGAACGAAAATTTGGTCACATTATCAATGTTTCCAGTGTCAGCGGAATGGTTTCGATGCCCACGATGGCTTCTTACAGTGCCTCGAAACACGCTTTGGAAGGGGCTTCTGAAGCACTATGGTACGAAGCCAGGCCTTACGGCATCAAAGTGACCTTGATTCAGCCTGGGTTTATAAATTCGGATTCTTTCAAACATGTGGTTCTTTCGAAAAAAGCCGATCTTAGTTCCAAACTGCAAGGTCCTCATTCGGAGTATTACGACACCATGGGACCCTTTATTGAACGGCTCATGAATTGGTCGCGATCAACCCCAGAGCGCATCGCAGACAAAATCTTGGAAGTCGTCGAAATGAAAAGTCCCCCGCTCCGGCTTTCGGTGACGCCCGACGCAATCATGTTTCGAATCCTGCGGCGTCTGATGCCCGCCGAGGTCTTTCATCGGATCATGTTCTGGTTCTTGCCAGGATCAAAAATTTGGGGCCAAAAGCAATCTATTCGTTTTCACGGAAGCGGAGAATTTCGTAAAATCCCAAAATCACCGGGCCCTTATCCTGGGCCCGAGTTGCTCTAGTCGGTCCCTCCAAAATTGGCAGTTGACCCGGACCGGCAACTTCACCATATTGGCCCCCTAATATCACCTCGAAGGGAAATCCCATGAAATCAGTGACCGAATTTCCAAATTGGACTTTGGCCAAAGCTTTACAAACTAAAACAGCTCTCACCACCGAAGGCAAAACCCCGGAAGAAGTGCTGACATCCCTGGGCGAGACCTACAAATACGAAGGCGATAAGTTAAAACATTTCATTAATGCGATCGACGTTGCGGGGCAAAATCCGGACAAGTTGAAACGTGTTTTGGTTGTCAGCTACACTGAGGGCGAACCGGTTCCACCCAAGGCTCTGAAAGTGGAAGAGCATCATTACGTCCCCGAGTTCTTAATTGACGCTAAAGCCGCCACTCCAATGGATTCCAAAGGTGGCCGCGGTCAAGGTCGGGGCGGCAAAGGCAAAGAGCGCGGACCGAAGAGCTCACCGTGGGGCCTGTCTCCGGAAGAAAAAGCCGCCAAAAACAAAGGTCCCGCGAAACCCTAATCTTCCTTAGCTGCAGGATCTGATGAAAAAAAATAAAAATCCGTTTGATGACTTGTTTGGCACCGAGGAGGTTGCGACCTCTTCGGATTTTGGTTCTTTGCTCGATCAGAGTTTGAATTTAAAAGCTAATTTAAAGCCTGGCGCTTCGTTGCGCGGGGAAATCTTGTCGATCGGTCAGGAAGAGATCTTCATTAGCACCGGCACGCCCGTGGATGGCGTAATTCCCCGCCGGGATCTGGGATCAAAAGAAGTGAAAGTCGGAGACTTTATCGAAGCCCGCGTTGTTCGGGTCTCTGATGACCAGATTTTGCTGCGTATGCAGGGCGCAAGCACCTCGAGCGAAGTCGATTCTCTCGAGGACGCTTTTGACATGGAACTTCCCGTCGAAGGTGTGGTCGTTGAAGTTAACAAGGGCGGATTCAAAGTTAAAGTGAATGGGATCTCTGGATTTTGTCCCATGAGCCAGATGGATTCCAAACCGATCAAAGACCCAAGCACCTACGTCGGTAAAAAGCTTGATTTTACGATCACTCAGCTGGCGCTTCCTCGTCAGCTCGTCGTTTCCCGTCGAAAAATATTAGATTTGCAGCGTGCTGAAACAGAGGGCGAACTTCTAAAGGAAATTCAGGTCGGAGATTTTATCGACGGCACGATCACTCGTATGGAGACCTTTGGTGCTTTTCTAGAGATTAAACCGGGGATCGAAGGGCTGATTCACATCTCGGAACTGTCTTGGAACCGCGTGCGCCATCCCCAGGACGTTGTCACCGTCGATCAACGGGTGAACGCTAAAATTTTAAAAATCGACGTAGAGGATTCAAGGCTTAAAATTTCTCTGTCTTTAAAACAAGGCAAAGGGCAACTGGATCCCTGGTCCACGATCGCCGAGGACTATCCGGTCGGCCGAGTCCTGGAAGGTACTATTGAAAAAAGAGAAGCCTTTGGCTTTTTTGTGAATATCGCTCCCGGTCTAACGGGGCTGTTGCCGATCTCTCGATTTAAAGATGCCGTAACCAAGATCGAAAATAAAAAGCCCAACGAAAAGATCATCGTTCAAATCACGGAACTGCAACCGGAACAACGCCGGATGACGCTCGGAATTCCCGGCGAATCGGGAGACGACATCGATTGGAAATCCCTGGTGACTGAAAAATCCAATATGGGCACGATGGCTGATTTATTTAAAGGTATAAAGGGCAAGGCCTAGCTTTCGGTTTCTTCGATAAACCGGTTGGCGGCTTTGATGGCCTTATCAATATCTTCTAACAAATGTTCAATTTGGACCTGGATGCGAACGGACTCTCCCTGCAAGGCACCGATCGATTTCGCGTTCAGTTTATGTTTCAGGTACAAGACATGATCTTTTAGTTTCGACATGACGGGCGCGATTCGCTTTTCTGAATTTTTCAGCACCGAGAGCATTTCAGCATATTTCTTTTTTGTTTCGTTCAAAGATTGCGCGCTTTGAACTTTGAGCTCGGGCGTGCGGATTTCTCCCATTTCTTTTTCCCATTCTAAGAACAGATCTCCCGCCACGGTTTCTACTTTTTTAATTGAATTTGAAACCTCGGCGGCTTGTTTTTTAGCGGCTTCATAGGAACTGTCTAAATCCTCGTAGGCATCGTCAAATTTTCCGTTATCGATTTTGTAAAGAAATTTTAACTTTTGCAGGGCATCTTTGAATTCTTCGGTCGCTTCTTTTTGGTCGTCGCGGGCATTGGTGACTTCTTTTTTCAAGAGATCTCGTTTCTGCAGGCCAAACATTTCGAGCGCAGAGTATTTGGTATCGCGTGCGGCTTTATCAATTGTGCTGCGGCACGAAGTCGTAAAACCCAACAACAACAGCAGGCTCAAACTTATTATAATTTTCATTAACTGCCCTCCAGCTATGTAATTCGTAACACAAAATTTTAGCGGTTGGCACGTGTTCTGCTAATCACACCCGAAGAAACAGCAACCTAAAGGAGGTTTTTAGTGATTAAGATATTTTGCACGGCAGCCTTGGCATTAATTTTAGGGGCCTGCGCCCGCAACAACGATCCCGTGGCCAACACGCGTGAAGCTTCCGAAGACAGCGCTCTTCAAATGCGAGATTTCCAAGGCAAGTGCTTGGCGCGACCAATCGATGCAATTTTGTCTGGAGTTTTAACGGGTGGAAACGCAGCGGTAAAAAGCTTGCGCACCCAGTATCGATTTGAAGGGTCCGAAGTTTTTCGAAAAACGCTGGTCTACGCGACCGCAGATTGTTCCGGGCAGGTCGCGGCCCGCTTTGTTGAAAGAGGGGAGTTTGATATAAAACCAGCGGGCCGTACCTCTGAATCCGCCACGCAAATCGATATGAACTTCCGAAGTCTAGCCGTCAGCGCGCAATCACAAGCCGGAGTTCTTGTGGCCAATGCTCTGTCTTTGTGTGGATTCAACCAATGGGTTGTGGGACAAGAAGTTGATGCTACGACCAAAGCGTCTGATTTAACCTGCTACAGTGCCCAGGTGCCACGCCAGGTAGCTAACATTTATAAAATGGAGGCCAACACCCTGTACATCGGAACTGCGAGCAAAGACGAAGTGGATGCTTCGGGTCGGCCCAATTTCTTAGATCGTACTCAGCCTTATGAAGCTCTCTAGGGAAGTTTTGTAAAAAAATATTCCTGTGGGGAAAAACCCCGCGTCAGGACCTGACTCGGGGTTTTTTTATGATCTGAGAGAACCTTGTGTCAATTCGTTGTTGGAGTGATCCTTGCAAACCAAGATTCGAGGGATATTCAAGGCCTTAAGGAGTTCGGATGGAAAGCCACCTATTCGGGAGAAATAAAACGGGATCGGTTGATTCGCTGAAGGCCGGTACGGGGTTCATGTCGTCATTGACCGAATGGGTTCGTAAATACACTCAAATGGGTTACACCCGAAATCTGGTTCCATGTTTTGACCATTTTGAATGCCAGTCTGGACTTTTTAAAATCTATCCCCAAGACTTTGTGGTGGATCATATTGAACGAGTGGAAAACACTTCGGATCCCGACGACCAATCAATTCTCTATGCGCTGTCGGTTCCCGACATGAACCTAAAGGGATTGTACGTGGACTCTTATGGAGCCTATCACGACGATCTTTCCCGCGGAATGATCCAGCGTTTGAGCGGCGGCTGATTATTTTCTGGCTGCCCGAGTTGATTTATTCAAGTGAGATGATCTAGATGAGTCAGAAATTCTTTTAAGCGCTTGTGCCTGTTTTCGTTTGATCGCGGCTTCATTATTACTGATTTTTTTTACGGGTGCAGGTTTTATCACCAAGGGCTTCGATGCCATTTTTCGGGTTTTTTCTTTTGGCAGCGGGATTGGTTTTTCGTTCGCGGTCATTTCATCTTCAAAGTCAAAGGGGGCCGCAAAATCATCTTCCGTATTGGCCCGCACATTTTGCGTTAACAAAACGATTGTGGCGACAAGCATAAATAAAATTCTGGCTTTCATGACGGACTCCTAGTTTGAACTCGTGCGAGCTTCTCGCTCGGCTGCGATTTTGCGTTGATAAACTTTTTGTTGATGAAGTTTCTGGCGAGTCGTTTTTGCTCGGGAGTAGGCCAAAGCAATTTCGGAGCGTTTTTGATTGAACTCGGCAATGGCGAGATCTTTCTGGTACTTTTTAGTTTGATCGTTCAAGCGTCGGATTTCCACGTCGGCTTTGCGGTCGGTCTCGAGTTGATTTTGGTACCGGGCGTGTTGTTCCATCTCGGCTTGAGAAGCTTTTGCTTTGTAAAAAGCCAACCGTTGCTGCGCTTGTTTAATTCGCACCGAGGCCGCCTGAGACTCGCGGACGGGATCTGACAATCCAAGAACGGATGCCGCCGTTGCGTTGATCGCGAGACTAAAGATAAGACCTGCCGATGCCCGGTGCCAAACAACGCTCATGGTGAATTTCCCTTTTTCGTTTTGAGACATTATCCCAACTTATTTGAAATAAGAAAAAAGCAAGATGGGTGCCTGTTTTCGCGCGGGGTGAATGAATAAACAGGGTTAAATCCGAAGTTTTTGTAGGTTCGAAGTCAGGGTCTACAAAATGGTCGTTTTATTGAAGATTCAACTCAGGATTCACTCCCAATTCGAGCAATCGAGACCATTCCAACCGCAGAAAACCCATCAAATATTTGCGGGCGCGGCTCTATTGCGGACCTTCGTCGTGGTCACATTTCGAATTCGAATCATAACTGTGCGTATTGCAAATTGAGATTTCAGGAACGGCGTTCATTTCTTTGAGCCAATCGTCGATCTTCATGACAAAGGGCGCCTCGTGATACCACCAGCAATTTATTTAGTGGCGGTCTTTAAGAAGAATAGAGCGTGGGTCAACAGCCGATTTAACCGGCTTTTCTTTGCTGGTCACTTGAGGCCGTGAGGTGGCCCCCATAACCGCGGGCGTAGCTAAAGCGGTCAGGGCACCCGCTATAAGAGCTGTAGCAATCAACAAACTCGGTTTCATCAGCATCTCCGCAAAATTGTTAGACAGCTGTTGAACTTCGGTCTGCGATCTCCGTGCAGATGGTTTCTGCGTCGGTATCGATGGTGTTCTAAGCTGTCACGAATTAGAATTGCAATGGATGCGCCGCTGAATCTGACTAAATGCGTCCTCGACGAATTCAGCAAACTCCTCGAACTTGTTGGACATGATGAACTTTGGCAGCCCCAGGCGAATCATGTACAAAACGATGGCTACTCTTTTTAGACTCACAAAAGAAAAAGCCATCGCCGCACCGGTTAATCCGAATTTCGCAACCGTTTGGGTTCCCACAGGAAAGTTGCCGATCATCTTTAGGACCAAAGATTTTATAAAACTGACCACCACGTCCGAGGTTTCGAGTTCCCTCAATAAATTCATGCGCGCGCGGCGGGGCACATTTTCGTCATTCTTGATTCGGCGGGCATTTTTGATCCACTCGCGAACTTCGGTTTTAGTTTTTTCGTCGA
Source organism: Bdellovibrio sp. (assembly GCA_043759945.1). Lineage (GTDB taxonomy): Bacteria > Bdellovibrionota > Bdellovibrionia > Bdellovibrionales > Bdellovibrionaceae > JAYUPS01. Next base: position 1,023 of record JAYUPS010000185.1, on the reverse strand, counting down.
CGCTCCCGACAGAGCTTTTCAACATCTCGACTGATTTTTCTTGAAACCCGTCGAAATTCAGACCTTTTACAAAAGTATCCACATCGATTTTCATCAATTCCTTCCGAGGGGCGGCCCTAGTGATAGGGCCTAGTCATCTAACTAATGACGTTGATCTAGTAACAGCGGACAAATTTCTGGATCGGCAGGTTTGACCCGACCGACCGAATCGGGTTGATTTTGAAATTCAAGGGCTTGATCCATTGATTTTTGAACATTATCACCGACCTCGGCGAAATTTTCCAGGTCTGTACCGAGATTTTTGGGAGCTTGATATTTGTCGATTTTTGGAACCGTCAAGTTTTGCATTATTTTTCCCTTAATGCCCGCGATTGGCCTGGGCGCGTGGTGGTTTGGAATGGCGGACCGGTGGTTTCATTTTCACTTTGGTTTTCATTTTTTGCTGGGAGCGTTTTGCAACCAAATTTTCCTGAAAAATTTCTTCCTGAGGAACCGGGATGTGGTGATCCAAGGGATCTTGAACCGAAAAAGTACCCCGAACAAAATCGGCAAAAGTATCAAAGCGGCTCGACATGATAAATGAGGGGAGAGCGATCTTTGTCAAAGCGACAGAGGTTGAAGCTACCTTTGTTCCGACACGTCCAAATTTTTCCAAGCCATGGCGCTTTCCAGGTAATTTGTCGGCAAACTGGTTAACAAGGGTGCGGACAAATTTTGCAACGACTTCCGAAGTTTCTAATTTATGCAGTTTTTGCCGCTTTCCCGCCTGATCTAAATCTAAATTATCTTTGATTTCCGCGACTCGGTCCAGCCAATGCAACACCGCTTTTTGAGTTTTAGGCTTAACGGCCTGGAGTGAACTTTTGGCAAATGTTTCGGCCTGAGCCTTTATCGCTCGTTTGCTAAAATATTTGTCTGCGATTTTTCCTGTGATTTTTTCGAACATAAAACCTCCCGTGATTTCAAACGAGCAAGATGCATGCCTTTGCCTGAATTATCTAGAAATCTTGTCATTGTCTGGAC
>JAYUPS010000184.1:0-9158 GCA_043759945.1 Bdellovibrio sp. | reverse complement strand
GGTCCACATTCCCCGAATTTCTGAAAGATACAAAAGATCCTGAACCAACTCCAGGTCCCTGGCGAATTCCAGCTGCGCTATGGTAAATTGCCGCGAGGTGTGCCCCGGATGGCCCGTTACGAATGTCAGCTCGCGATCGGCAGCTCCAGTCTTTGACCATTTAAAATAATTTTTATTATCAAGTGGATTGTCGTTTTCATACACGCGCAGGAACGAAACATCCAAGTCAAAACGTGGGAACATGAAGTTGTCGGGATCTCCACCAAAAAAAGCTATAGAAAGCTCAGGTGCGAAAACCAGACGCACGTCTTGATAGCGCTGGTATTTGTAAAGTTGGTACAAGCCACCGTGATAAAGTGTCACGACGTCACAACGAACGTTCGCTAAATCTCCCGAACATTCTTTTTCGATTTTAGACATCGCTGCTTTCAATTGATCATTGAATGCTTTGTCTTTAAGATTTTTAGTCTGCCCACGAATTTTTTCGGTCACATCAGAAATCTGAACCAACCGGTTAATTTCAATTTCGGGGCATTTCACTTCATCTTTCTGTGTTTTTGCGTAAAAGCCAGCTTCGACGTAGTCTTTGCCCGCTTTAGAAAGTTGTTGGATGCAAGAGTGCACACAGTGGTGGTTGGTCATCACCAAGCCTGTCTTAGAAACGAAGCTTGCAGAACATCCTCCGGCTAGGCGAGCGGAAGCCAGGCGAACGTTATCCAGCCACTTTTGATCTGCGTTAAATTTGTAGGCCGCTTGTACTTTTTTTGCCGGGAAATTATTTAGGGTCCACATGCCCTCATCGGCCTGCGACGTGAATGTTAGGAAACTCAAAAAACCGAACAAAATAATCTTTTGGATCACAAATCCTCCTGGGCCAACAGTTAACAATCATCTTGGCGCACCGGAGATCAAGGTATTTGATGACATCGGTTTGTCGCGTCGCTAGATCTTGCCTACGGAGGATATTATGCGTTTAGTTTCGCTCGCAGTTGGTTTTTTGTTTTTTGTTTCAAGTATCTCGGCCGTTGCTGGACCTCGGGTTTATTTCCGTTCCGACAATAAAACCATCTACAACAACAAAACTTACGAATTTGGATTTTGGGTTCCTAAGCTTCAAGATGCCGACGAAATCTTTTCGAATTCGCCAGAGGCCGCTCGATTTTATCAAGAGCACGTCAGTCACGCGAAAACTTTCGCGGCCTTTAACTGGGGCGCTCTTGGGGCAGTTCTAGTTTATGGAGCCGCCGCCAAACAATACAACCGCGATACGGCTCTGGCCGTCTTTGCCGTTCCCTGGATCATCGGGATTGTTTATGCCGGTAAATCACAGAAGGCTTTAATTAAAGCCTTTAATGTGTCCAATGGCGTTCCGTCCGATCAGGCCTCTTTGGAACTAACTCCCCCTGCAAAAGTAGCGGCGAATTCTCTTCAGGTGCCCTTGTGGGCCTGGAGTTTCTAACCAATTTTTCTGCCAATTTATCTTCCAATTTATCGACCAGTCCTTGCGGCGGAGGTCGATTTCTTGGTAGGCTCGTGAGATGATCTTCCACCAGCTCTTTGAAAAAGAAACTTCGACCTACACTTACCTGCTCGCCGATTCTGATTCTAAAGAAGCCGTTTTAATTGATCCAGTTTTAGAAACTGTAGAGCGGGATCTGAAGTTGATTCAGGAATTGGGTTTAAAGTTAATCTACGTCTTAGACACCCACATTCATGCCGATCATGTCACAGCTGCCGGAGAGATTAGAAAACGCCTGGGAATCAAAACCGCCGTTAGCCACGGGGCCAAAGTCGATTGCGCCGATCTGACGATGAAAGACGGGACTGAAATTAAATTTGGAAAGCACTTACTCAAAGTTTTAGAGACTCCGGGACATACGGATAGCTGCATCTCTCTCGTTTGCGAAGGCCGTGTTTTTACCGGCGACGCGTTGCTGATCCGTGGGAATGGCCGAACCGATTTCCAACAGGGCTCGAGCGATCGTCTTTACGAAAGTATTAACCAAAAACTGTTTGCACTCCCGGCAAATACCCAGGTTTTTCCCGCACACGATTACAACGGGCAGACTTCGTCGACAATCGAAATGGAAATGGAATTTAATCCACGAGTGGGTCAAAGGAAAACCAAACAAGAATTTATCGAGATCATGAAAAATTTGAAACTCGATCCCCCTAAAAAAATACACGAGGCCGTCCCTGCCAATATGTCCTGTGGAAAGCAAATTTCTTAATGCTCGCAGAATACGTGAATGCAATCTACGGTGGAGCTTTAATTGGGGTTGCCGCAACTTTACTTTTGGTTTTCAATGGTCGCGTCTCTGGCGTTAGCGGAATTATCAACGGCGCGATACAACCCCAGCGGAACGAGACCTTGTGGCGCTGGTGCTTTATTTTGGGTTTGCTAGCCGGTGGATTTTTGCTGAAAGAACTGAGCCCCGAAGTTTTTAAGGGACGCTTATCTAGTCCTGATTGGACTTTAGTTGTTGCCGGTCTGTTAGTTGGCTTTGGAACGCTGCTGGGCAGTGGCTGCACAAGCGGTCATGGTGTCTGTGGCATCAGTCGACTCTCTCCACGATCACTCATCGCGACAGCAACTTTTATTTTAGCCGGAATTTTTTCAATTGTTTTATTTAGAGCAGTCGGAGTGTTGGCGTGACACGGACCCTGTTGCAATTGCTGGTGGCGCTGGTCAGTGGATTTATCTTCGCCTTAGGGCTTGGAATTTCGGGGATGACAAATCCGGTCAAGGTTTACAGTTTCATGGATATTTTCGGCCGGTGGGATCCGACCTTGATTTTTGTTATGGTGGGCGCCATCAGCGTTCATTTTATTTCTTACCTGGTGATCAAAAGACAGAAGTCACCGGTGCTTGCTCAGGCTTTTCAGGTTCCTAAACGCCAAGACGTTACCTTTGCACTGATAATTGGATCTGTTTTGTTTGGCATCGGCTGGGGTCTTGCCGGTTATTGCCCGGGTCCGGCGGTGGTCAGTTTGGCCTCGTTTGAATATCGACCGATTATTTTTGTGCTGAGCATGGTCGTTGGTATGTTTCTTTATCAAAATCTGGATCGACAGTTTAAATTCAGGAAATGAGTCCGGATGATTTTTTTAGGTTATGCAATGGCAACCGCGATGGGTATTCTGCTTGCGCTCATGGGCGCGGGCGGATCGATCATGACCGTGCCGATTTTAGTTTATCTTTTTAAATTAAACCCGGTGAATGCTACGACTTCGTCGTTGTTTATCGTGGGATGCACAGCTCTGTTAGGGTCTGTAAAATCGGTCCGCACCGAAAAAATTGATCCGAGGGTAATTTTGTTATTTGCGGGACCTAGTTTCGTGGGAATTTTCATCTCTCGCTATTTGGCATTGCCGTCGATCCCGACGATTGTTTATTCAATAGGAGCCATGACTCTTACTCGGGATTCGGTGGTGCTTGCGACATTTGCGATTCTAATGATTTTGGCAGCAGTTTCCATATTCCGTCCGGCAGATTTAAAGTCCGAAGAACCCTCTTTCAAAAAAACTATCGGTTTTGGTTTTGCCGTCGGCCTGGTGACTGGATTTGTCGGCGCCGGCGGAGGATTTCTGATCGTCCCGGCACTGGTTAGGCTACTCAAGGTTCCCCTGCGGACCGCCGTGGGAACCTCTCTTCTAATCGTTGCGGCCAATTCGTTTTTTGGTTTCACGGTCAGTTACCTGACAGACGCGAATGTCGATTTTAAATTAATTCTGACCATTTTGCTTTTTGCCGTCTTCGGTCTGCTTATCGGATTTCAATTGAGCAATAGAATCGAAGAGCCCCTTCTGAAGAGGGCTTTCGGAGTTTTAGTGCTTATCGCGGGAAGTGCCATACTGATCGAGCAGCTTTTTGTTCTTTTTTAAGCTATTTCGGATTTACTTTTTTTGCGAGCATCGGTTTGTAAGCCGCTTGATAGCCCCAAACTAGGATAAGTTCCAAAGCCAAAAACAGAATATCTAAGGGTGGCCCACCCGCTAAAATTCGATGGTACAAGACAATATTAATGATGATAGGAGCCAAAACCGCCAATGCCAAAGGCACATAAAAACCCGAGAGCAGAAGCAGACCGCAAATAACTTCGATAGCTTTCATGAAAGGGAAGAAGTAGCCCGTTGCTGCCAGGCCACCCATAAAGGCTTTTGCGCTCTCATCTTCAATGGGCGGTAAAGGTATAAAATTTAAAAAACCGTTCAGACCAAACACGACGAAAGTCAGTCCTAAAAGAATTCTTGCGCCCAAATACACATTTTTATTCATGGAAAGCTCCTGCAAAAGGTTTTTATTTATGCTCGCTCCTTAAGCTTTCCATAGGCCAGTCTGGGAAGCACCTGATCAAATTAAAAAGCCCGACCAAAGACAAGTGACCGTTTCGGCTGAAAATAGCTATTCTTAGAGCCTCGTACAAAAGGGGAAAACTATGAAATCGGCTCTGCTCTTAGGTTCTATTGCTCTGACTTTGGGTTTTTCGGCCCAAAGCGCACCCGAAAAGTTAACCCGGGAATTGCTATTAAAAAATAGTCCTGTGCCCGAACGCCGAGAGTTTCCGCTCTCAAAAACTGAGAACGCCTGCAATAATTTTCATAAATACGTCTGTGACGAGGTCGAAAAGAACTTCACCCTGCCGCCTGATCGCTCGCGCTGGACTTTTTCGTTCACCGACAACGCCGAAAGACTTTTGCACGCCAAGAAAAATTATTTCATGTGGCTCTCCAGTGGTGGTGAACCAAAAACCAAACGCGCAAAGCCCATTGAGAATTTTTACCAGGCTTGCATGAACGAAAAAGCTTCGACCGACGAAGAAAAATCAGTCGTAGACCTGGAGGTAAAAACAATTTCGGCATTAAAATCAGTGGATGAGCTGGCTGACTTTGTCCAGAAGCGAGTGGGCACCGGCGAATACACCTGGCTTGATTTGGAGAGCGACGCCAACCAACAAGATCCTCTCTGGAACGATTCGGTTTTATTTACATCTCTTATGACTTTGCCCGAACGTAGCTACTATCAAAATCCAGAAGCTTTAAAAGATCTGAAAGAACTTGCAACGGATTTCTTTAATACAATCCAAGCGGCTGAGCCCGAAAAAAAAGCCGATCAGGTCGTCGAACTTGAGAAGTCTTTTGCGATGGTCAATCCCTTGCCGGCAGAACTTCGCCAGCGTTGGGCCGGAGACTACTACATGGATCGCGGCGACTGGCGCAGCAAGTATCCAAAATTAAAACTTGATCGTTTGCTGGGGCTATCCCCCGACAAAGTTAAATTCCGAAATGTGATTCCCGAATCCTTTCAGTTTTTAAATGACCAAATGAACGACGCTAATTTTGAAAAACTGAAATCAGCACTCCTGTTCCGGAGTGTCAGTCTTAAAATGGATGATGCTTACCCCGAACATTTCAAAAAACGATTCGCTTTTTCGCAAAAACATTTGGGCGCACCACCCGTTCGTCCAGTTCGACAGGAACGTTGCACGCAAAAAGCTATGAATACATTCATGATGGAAATCGATAACGAGCTTTTGCCCATTCTTTTCCCGGGCTTCCCTGACGAAAAAGTGATCCAACTGGCGGAGACCATCCGGGCTTCAATTAAGACGCAAATCCAGGCCAACACTTGGCTGAGTGCCGAAGCTAAAAAAGAAGCTCTGAATAAAATTGGGCTCTCGAAGCTATATTTGGTAAAGCCCCGTAATGAAGTGGAATGGAACTTCAATCCAATCCTGAAATTTAGCTCAACCACACCCATCAAAAACTCGAAAGACATGGCCAAAGCCCAATTCGAAAAATCCTTGAAAGAGCTGCGCGAAAAACGAAAGCCAGAACAATGGTGGTTGGGGCCCCTAACTCTGAATGCTTACTTCTCGCCGCCGGATAATAAATTTGTCCTTCTGCAGGGAATCTTGCAATACCCCTTCTTCGATCCAAAGCTTTCGGATGCCGAAAACCTGGCCGCCATCGGAACTGTCGTGGGTCATGAGCTCGGTCATGGAATTGATGATCAGGGAGCCCGGTACGACAGCCTTGGGCGAGTTAAACAATGGATGACGGCTGCGGATCTTGCAGAATTCAAGAAACGCGGAGAAGTTTTTGTAAAGCGTCTGAACAAAATTAATCACAACGGCGAACTAAAGCTCGGAGAAGTTATCGGTGATCATGTCGGAATTACCTCGTCGTACAAAGCCGCTTTTCCCGAGCCCGACAAAGCCTCTATTGAGTCTCAGCAATCCTTTTTTGTGGCCTATGCCCGGATGTGGTGTTACCGGGCCTTGAAGAGTGCCGAAGAAATGCAGATTAAGACAGCCCCTCATCCCTTGGGATGGGTCCGCATCAATGAAGAAGTTGTTCACTTGCCTGGATTCGCAAAAGCGTTTAGCTGTAAAAAGGGCGACAAGATGTTTGTCGACGCCAAAGAGCAAGGACTTGTCTGGTGAAAACTTGGGTCTTTGATTTGGATGGAACGTTGGTGGACTCATTCCGACATTATTATGAATTGCTCGAGGACCTCGTTCGCCGTCCAATTACAGATGAAGAAAAAAAATCGGTGGTCGCGCAGGCGCCCTTGGACTTCCTAAGTCAGAATTTTGGGGTCGACCGGGTCGAAGAACTGATGCGGCAAGTGCACCATCAAGGTTTAAAAGATGCCGAAACCATTGTTGCCTACCCGGGAGCGGCAGAATTATTGACCTCGCTCCAGGAAAGTGGCCGACAGGTCGCAATTTTCACAAATCGCGACCGGGAATCAGCGACATTAATTCTGAAACATTCCGGACTTTCAAAGTTGGTGAATTATGTCGTCACCGGAAGTTGCGTAACAGTAAAAAAACCCAGTGCTGAAGGCCTTCACCAAATTCAGAAAAAGTTTTTGGGAACTCCAGATCAGTTTGTGATGATTGGCGACCACGACTGTGACATGCAGGCGGCGAAAAGTTTCGGAGCCATAGGAATTCGTGCTAGTTGGCATAAGTATTGGTTGGATTCGGAATGCGCTTTAGCGCAAAAACAGTTTTTCGAATTCGAAGATTTCACCAGTTGGGCCCGCCAAACCTCTCGTTAAAAAAATTTACGTCTTAAGTCTGGCCAGGTCTAGAACAGACAATTTCAGTTATTCTTAACGATTGCTGTTGTTAGCCTTGTGATCTGGTCCATACAACGGAGGAGATTTATATGTCGAAATGGTTTCGAGGGGAAATCATTCTGTCTTTAATGATTACTTTGAGTCTGAGTTCTGTAGCGATCGCTCACAAAAGCGAGAAGTTGTGCAAAGGTTATTTTCCGCCAAACAATTTAAACATTCCGGTCAACGATTTCGTAATGATGGGAATTGGCCAGGACATGTTTAATCAAACAATAGATAGGGCCGAAAAAATCTATGGTCCGATCATTCAAGCCAAGGGCGGACGTCTGGACATACAGAGACTTTGGAGTGATGGAACGGTGAACGCCGCCGCCGGTCGGAGTGGAAACACTTGGACCGTTGAAATGTACGGGGGACTGGCCCGCCACGGGGAAATCACGGAAGAAGCCTTTGCCGCAGTTCTTTGCCACGAAATCGGTCATCATATTGGTGGTGCTCCAAGATACAGCGGAGATTGGGCTTCCAATGAAGGGCAATCCGATTACTACTCGGTGACCAAGTGCATGCGCTACATGTACGAAAATGAAGACAACGAGGCCTGGTTAGCAACCATTAAAATCGATGCGTTTGCCGCAAATCGCTGTCAGCAGCAATTTTCAATGGACCGCAAAGAAGAGTTGCTCTGCCTTCGCTCCGCTTACGCGGGCCAGTCGATTGCGCGCATGTTCCAAGCCCTAGATGGGTCAGGGACCGAGGCTAAATTTGACACTCCGGATACCAAAGTCGTGAGCCGCACCAACGCAAACCATCCCGACCCGCAATGCCGTTTAGACACTTTGTTTAATGGCGCAACTTGCAAAGTCGACAAATCCGTCGAATTAGGATCAGATGTTTTGCAAGGCACGTGCAATCAAGGGATGGATCAATATGGCTGGAGACCACGCTGCTGGTACAAACCTTAATACTTCGGGTCGTCAAACTTGGAAAGGGTTGGTTTCCATCGCAAAGCCTCAGGCTACATCTTTAGCTTGGGGCTTTTTGTTTTTGATCGTGTCAAGTGGGGCCGGCTTAGCCTACCCGCAGATCGTTCGGTGGATGGTCGACAATGTCCTGCAACCCAAAAAATCCGAGTTGTTACTGCCCTTGGTGGGAGCCCTGTTTGGGGCCTTTGTTTTACAAAGTATTGCTGGTAGTTTTCGTTATTTTCTTTTTACTATGGCGGGCGAAAAAATTGTTATCGGTTTGCGCCAGCGATTGTACGGCCAAATTTTATCCCAAGAAATTTCATTTTTTGATTTTAACCGCACCGGCGAACTAATGAGTCGATTGTCTTCAGACTGCGCGACTTTACAAAATACCGTGAGCGTGAATGTGTCCATGGCACTTCGAAATCTAGGGCAAGTCGTGGGCGGATTGGGATTTATGTTTTACACCTCGTGGAAGCTTTCCGCGATAATGCTGGTGCTCATCCCACCGACCGCGCTAGCCGCGGCCCTGTTCGGGAAACGGATCCGAAAATATTCTAAAGAGTTTCAAGAGTCTTTAGCGGAGGCCAGCATCGTTGCCGAAGAAACTATTTCTGGAATTCGCACCGTAAAATCTTTCGTTCAAGAGCACAACGAAGCCCACCGTTACGAAAACACTTTGCGCGGGGCTTTGGTTTTGGTGAAAGCACGCGTCGTCGCGATCACCCAGTTTATGACTTTGGCGACCGTGGTTGGATTAGGAGCGATTTGTTTTGTGCTTTGGTACGGCGGCCGGGAAGTTATCTTAGATCAGATGACCGTGGGCGATCTAACTCAGTTTCTTTTGTATCTCATGATTGTAGCAATTGGGGTTGGAAGTCTTGGGAGCCTGTGGGGAGACCTGATGGCGGGCGTGGGCGCAAGTCTTCGCGTCTTTGATATTTTAGAACGAGCACCCGAAATTTTCGACGAGGGTCAAAGTTTTCCACAGGTTGCTGGGCATATTGAGTTCAAAGAGGTTTTTTTTAGTTATCCCTCGCGCCCTAATTTTGAAGTGATCAAAGGTTTAAATTTAGATATCCGTCCCGGACAGGTGATTGCCT
>JAYUPS010000183.1:0-9171 GCA_043759945.1 Bdellovibrio sp. | reverse complement strand
CGAAATGGTGACCGCTCTCGAGCAAGAAGCCAAACAAGTGGCGCTCAAAAGAATCGAGCAAATTGAAGCCGACGCCGAAAAAGAAGCCGACCGACGAGCCAAGCGCGTGATTGCGGTGGCGGTGTCCCGATTCGCGAGCGAGTACACCTCGGAGCGAACCGTGAGCGTGCTGGCGCTTCCGACCGAAGAGATGAAGGGTAAAATCATTGGTCGCGAGGGGCGCAATATTCGCACCCTGGAGGCCCTGTGCGGGGTGGATCTGATCGTGGATGACACGCCCGAAGCCGTGGTGATTTCGGGATTTGATCCAGTTCGCCGTGAGCTTGCAAAACGCACCCTGGAAAAACTGATGGAAGACGGCCGCGTTCATCCGGCGCGCATCGAAGAAGTCGTTGAGAAAATGAAGATCGAACTGCAAAAAGATTTGCGCGAGGCCGGCGACAAAGTCGCCGTTGAGCTGGGAATAGGATCGATGCACCAGGAAATCTTGCGCGCGATTGGTTCTTTGAAATACCGCGCCAGCCACACCCAAAATCTTTTGAATCACTCGATGGAAGTCGCCTATTTGACCGGTTTAATGGCCGCCGAAGTGGGAGCTAACGTTAAAATTGCACGACGTGCCGGTTTGCTGCACGCGCTGGGCATGGCTATCGATCACACCGTCGAGGGCAGCTACGCCGTGGTCGGAGCCGAGTTCGCTAAAAAATTCGGCGAAAGCGAGGCCATCTGCCACGCGATTCGGGCCCAACACAATGAAGAACCACCCAATTCAGTGCTGGCGCATTTGGTGCAAGCGGCATCGATCATGTCATCCACGCGTCCCGGCGCCCGTCGTCCCGGCATGGACAATTATATCCACCGTTTGCAAGAGCTCGAAAGCATCGGAAATAGTTTTGATGGCGTCTTGAAAACTTTTGCCGTGCAAGCGGGAAAAGAAGTTCGGGTTCTGGTCGAAGCTTCCAAGGTCACCGACGAACAAAGCTCCATGCTTAGCCGCGATATCGTTCGCAAGATTGAACGCGAAATGCCCAACATTGGTCAGGTGAAAGTCGCTGTCGTGCGCGAAACCAGGTCCGTGGAGATGGCGCGGTAAATGACCAATTTCAGTGCGACTCCTTCGGAGCAATTGCAAAGCCTGCAAAAGGGAACGGTTGATTTTATTCAGCCGAAGGACTTGCTCGCAAAATTGGAAAAAAGCTATAAGTCAAAAAAGCCCTTAAAAATCAAATTGGGCGCCGATCCCACGCGACCCGATTTGCACTTGGGCCACACCGTGGTTTTTAACAAACTTCGTCAGTTTCAAGACTTCGGCCACCACATTCAATTTTTGATTGGCGATTTCACCGCCATGATCGGGGATCCCACAGGCCGAAACGAAACGCGCCGGCCACTGACGGAATTAGAAATTAAAGAAAATGCGAAAACCTACACCGAACAGATTTTCAAGGTTTTGGACGGCGAAAAAACAGAAGTGGTTTTTAATTCGCATTGGTTTCAAAAACTAACTCCGGCGGATTTCATCAAATTGAGCGCGCAGTACACGGTGGCGCGCATCTTAGAGCGCGATGATTTTACCAAGCGCTTCCAAAATAAAATCCCTATTTCGATTCACGAATTCTTGTATCCTCTATGCCAGGGTTACGACTCGGTTCATTTGCAAAGTGACGTGGAGCTCGGGGGAACCGATCAAAAGTTTAATTTGTTGGTGGGTCGTGAATTGCAAAAGTCTTACGGCCAGTTGGAACAACAAATCGTAATCACGGTCCCGATCCTAGAGGGTCTCGACGGTGTTAACAAAATGTCGAAGAGCTTAGACAACTACATTGCCATCGTAGATACTCCGAAAGAAATGTTTGGAAAAACCATGCGGATCAGTGATCAGTTGATGCCTCGTTGGTACGAACTGCTGACGGACATCCCATTTGATCCCAAAGCTCATCCCCGAACCAGCAAAGTGGAACTGGCAAAATTTTTGATTCGCCGGTTTCACGGAGCTCATGCTGCGCAGGCCGCAGAAGAAGAGTTCCATCGCATTTTTGTCGACAAGGGCTTGCCCGACGAGATTCCGGTCGTAAAAATGCCGGCCGGCGAAGCGATGTTGGTGGGGCCGTTGCTCGTCAAAGCGGGCTTAGCGAGTTCTAACGGAGAAGCCAAGCGATTGATCGAAGGCAACGCGGTCGAGATTGATCAAGCCAAAGTCGAAGATCCACAGAAGAAAATTGAACTGAAAGCGGGAGCCTCGTTCGTCCTGAAGGCCGGGAAAAAGAAATTTGCGAAAGTAGAAGTCCAATGAAAATAAAACTTTTGCCTTCGGGCCAAGAGATCGAAAACGATCCGAACAAAACTTTACTGCAGGTTTGTTTAGACAATAAAATCGAGTTGAAAAGCATCTGCAAAGGCGTACCGAGCTGTGCCGAATGTCGCGTTAAAGTTATGGCCGGCGAAAACAATCTGATTCCGCCAGCCAAGGCGGAGCTGAGTCTCATCGGAACTAGTTATTATTTGGACGGCCGTCGCTTGTCCTGCCAAGCGCGAGCCTTTGGGGACGTCACGCTCGACATCACCGATCATTTAAATAAGGACGACAATTCAAATAAAAAACTTCGGGGATTTCGTGCCGCTCAGGGATCCCACGTGGAATCCAAAGCCGTTCAGGGAACTTTGGTCTTGGAAGAATCCGTCAAGCCCCCGCAGGCGCCGCAGGCTCGCCAGCCACAACAGCCGCGCAGCCGTCGCCCCGACCGATCGAAACCGCGTTAACCCGTTTTCAAAGCGGGATTTGCCGGTACAGGATTTTTTAAGGGATGCTTTTTATCCACCAAAAACTTCATCACTTCCCAGCAAATCATGTGCGGAGAGTTGATTGGTGAAATGTGTCCGGCGCCTTGAGTAATTAATTTCTGCTCGCAGCCCAACAGCTCCGCAAACTGTTCGTAGGCAGTGAGCTTGATCAAAGGATCTTGTTCGTCGTAGACGAGCAAAGTTTCGTGTGACCAAAACTCGAGTTTCTTTTGCCAGATATCCCAACGTTCCGATCGCAAAATCCAGGAAAACCGCAACATCAAGTGCGAAACAAATTGCAAGCGTCGCCCGGCCAGTCCGTCGGTGCGTTCGGTGGTGGGTGCGTTGTCGACATTTCTAAAAATTTCCGACGAGGATCGCAAAAATTCTTTGCCCCAGCGCGAGCTTAAAAAAGGCATCAACAGGCGGGCGGTCATCGGAAAGGAAAGAAAGGTTCGTAGGCCGACCCAAGAAATAGATCTGATGGGTTCCGGCGGCAAAGGATTAATTAACACGACTCGCGCGACAAGCTCGGGATATCGGGTTGCCAAGCCCCAGGTCAGCGCGCCCCCGTAGCTCAGCCCCACGACGTTGACGGCATGCCCTCGATTGAATTTGCGAATGAAGCGAGCGACCTCGTCCACCTGAGCCGAGAAGCTCAATGGTTTTCGACCCAAAGTGAGATGAGTTAAATTCGGAACGATCACCTGATAGTATTTTGAAAGCAAGGGCCGCAAAGGATCCCAATGTGAGACCGAACCCGCATATCCGTGCAGTAAAACAACCAGCTCTCCCTGTCCTTGGGAACGAAACGCGATCTTTGATTCCATACCTGGATCTTCGTCAGTTCCACATAAAAACTTAAGGTATCCCAATGACCTGATTTGAGAATATCGAACTTTAGCATGGAAGATTCATGGGACCACCCGCAAGATGAAAGATCAGGGGGATGCGCATGCGTCGATTAAAGCACCAAATTTCTTGGGCCGTTCTTTCGATTATTTTAATCACCGTATTCATGAATTGCGGTCCGTCTTTTCAAGCTGGTAGTGCCGGTTCTACGACTTCTTCTTCCGCAACTGCGGGCGGTTCTTCGAACACGGCCGTGGCCAATCAAGCCAAGGCCGTTCTTCAAAATAGATGTGCCAGTTGCCACACCTCTTCCGGCGGCGGCGCGCTTTCAAATATCACGGATCTCAATCATTTGGTCACCAACCGCTGGATTATTCCGGGAGATCCCAACAATTCTCCGATTTTGCGCCGCACAGCCGATGGCTCAATGCCTCCAGGGCAACCGCTTTCGAACAGCGAGCAGACTTCGCTTTACAATTATGTCGTGTCACTTGGAACTTCTGCTGGCGGAGGTGCTGGCGGGATCGGCGCACCCGGTGGCCCTGTGGCTGGGGGAACTCCGACGCCAACTCCGACTCCGGTGATTGGCGGCGGGGGTGGAGCCGTGATCGCTCCGACATTTACCAACGTCTACAATTCGATATTGCAACCACGTTGTTTGGGTTGTCATGGCAGTGCCGGCGGATACAGCTACGCAAATTTCAATGCCACTCGACAATCGGTGAACGTGAACAATCCTGCGGCTAGTCGGCTGTATGCCTCGGTGGCAAACAACAGTATGCCACGGGGATCCGGTCCGCTGACCGCGGCCGAGAAAAAATTAATCCTCGACTGGATTACGGCCGGAGCTTTGAACAATTAAGTTTTTAGATTTTTTTTAGACCTTATTAGACGTTGAAAGAAGAACCGCAGCCGCAGTTTTTCGAGGCATTGGGATTGTTAAAAACAAAACCTTTGCCGTTGAGTCCCCCCGAATAGTCCAAAGTCATGCCGATCAAATACATAAAGCTTTGGGAATCCACGACCAACTTTTCACCGAAAAATTCAAAGGCCTTGTCGCCGGTGCGCGCTTGCGAATCAAAATCCATTTTGTAGGAAAGACCAGAACAGCCGCCTTTTTTAACTTCAACGCGCAGGAAATGATCTGTGGATTTTCCTTCTTCGTCGCGAAGGCTCTTAATCTTTTGGGCTGCAAACTCGGTCAGTTGGATCATATTTAGACCCTACACCAGAATTCAGGGATGAGCAAGAGAGGGAACCCTCGGTTTAACATATTTCTTAATAATTTCGATAGCTTGAGCTATTTCTTCTTTTGTTGTCCAGCGCCCCAAGCTAAATCGGACGGTGCATTGGCTTTCTTCGAGACTTAATCCAAGAGCCGTCAAAACGTGACTGGTCGTGGTTTTCCCCGACATGCAAGCAGAACCCCGACTGATGGCGATGCCATTCAAATGTTCGGGCATATCACAATTGCTAAAGGTCACATTCAAATTGTTGGGTGAGCGAACAGGCCAGTTCGGACCGTTGAGCTTCAGATTCGGATATTCCCTTTTCAAGCCCTCGAAAAGATCATTGCGCAGTTCCGAAATACGTTGGACCTCGGTCTGAAAATAGCGTTCGCACAATTCCAAAGCTTTCCCGGTCCCTACGATTCCCGGAACGTTCAACGTTCCGCTGCGCAAGCCCTGCTCGTGGCCGCCTCCCCAAATCAGGGGTGGCACTTCGACGTGAGGATCGTTATTTCGCAGATACAAAAGACCCACGCCCTTGGGGCCATAAAATTTATGCGAAGAGATCGATAAGAAGTCCACGCGGACCTGAGACAAATCAATTTTCACTTTACCGATGGCTTGCGTGGCATCGGAAAGTAAATAAGTTTTATTCTGCCGGCAAAGTTCGCTAATTTCTTGCATGGGATTAACGGTGCCGACTTCGTTTTGGACCCACATCGCACAAACCATCCGCGTGGTGGGCCGCAAGCGAGCTTTCAGGTCCTGCAAATCGACAGATCCCTGCGCATCGAGTTTCAAAAACTCAATTTCGGCCAATCCTAAAATCTCGAGGTGTTTCAAAGATTGCAGGACCGAGTTGTGTTCGATCGGAGACGAAAGAATATGAATGACGGCTTTAGGGTCTTCCCTCCGCAGCTTTTCGACCAAACCGGTCAGGGCCCAGTTGTTGCTTTCGGTCGCGCCGCTCGTCCACGTGATTTCTTGGGGCTTACAATTTAAAAATTGAGCGACTTTTTGGCGCGCACCCTCGACGGCTTGGTCGGCCTCCCAACCAAAAGAATGCAGAAGTGACATTGAATTGCCGTACTTTTCGGTAAAATACGGAAGCATCGCTGCGACGACTTCGGGGTCGGTCGGTGTCGTGGCATTGTAATCAAAATAAATTGTTTCCTTAAGCATCAGATATTGTTTTACAAGCACTTTCATTCCGGAGTCATTTCAATTAGGCTTTGGAACATGGCAGCTCCCACTTGGTCCCCGCGTTTTCATGGCGTTAAAGGTTCTGTCGAAAGCCAATTCGACTGGAAGGTTTTTGACTGCGCTATCCAGGATCAAAGCGGTAAAACCTATTTTTCACTTCCGGCAGTGAAAGCACCCAGTTTTTGGAGCCAAACGGCCGTCGAGATTGCCGCTTCGAAATATTTTCGTCGGCAGGGATTAAAGAAAAATCCGGCCAAGGGTGTGCTCGGGGAAACTTCGATCGTGCAACTGGTCAGTCGGGTTTCTGGCAGTGTGAAGAAATTTGGATTCGCGCAGAAGTATTTTAAATCCGCTCAACATGCCCAAGTCTTTGAGAACGAACTTAAAACAATCCTCTACAGCCAAAGGGCCAGTTTTAATTCACCAGTTTGGTTTAATTGTGGTTTGTTCGACAGTTATGGCGTTCGCTCCAATGGGCACCGCTGGGTTTGGGATTTTGAAAAGAAAAAGATAGTTTTTAAGAACGAGGTCTTTGAGCGTCCCCAAGTATCGGCCTGTTTCATTCAAAGCATTCGCGATGACCTGGATTCGATTTTTGAACTGGTCAAAAACGAGTCCATGGTTTTCAAATACGGCAGCGGCAGTGGAACTAATTTTTCCGATTTGCGCAGCCGCTTTGAAACCCTGAAGGGCGGGGGCGCTAGCTCCGGGGTCATCGCATTTCTAGAAGTTTTTGATCGTGCGGCGGGAAGTATCAAAAGTGGCGGCACCACCCGGCGTGCGGCCAAAATGGTGATTTTAGATATTGATCACCCCGAAGTCGAAGATTTTATCGACTGGAAAGTCCGCGAGGAACGAAAGGCCCAAATTCTGATTCGTGGTGGGCTGGGCAGTCATTTCGAGAGCGAGGCCTACCGGACCGTTTCAGGACAGAATTCCAACAATTCGGTTCGCATCACGGACGAATTCATGAAGACTTTAAAAGAGCGCGGTGAGTGGGTTCTAAAATCAAAATCGGGTTCGCCTTTAAAAACTCTGAAGGCCCAGGAGCTTTGGAAAAAGATTTCCCAAGCCGCCTGGGAAACGGCCGATCCGGGTTTGCAGTTTCACGACGTAATCAACGCCTGGCACACCTGTCCCGCGGGCGGTGAAATTAAAGCCAGCAACCCCTGCAGCGAGTACATGTTTCTGGATGACTCGGCCTGCAATCTGGCCAGCCTGAATCTAGTCAAATTTATGGACGCTGCAGGAAATTTTTTAGTTGATGACTTTTTGCACACCGTGCGCACGGTGTTTTTCGCTCAAGAAATTTTAGTGGACCTGGCCAGCTATCCGACCGAAGTCATTGCCAAGAACAGTCACGATTACCGCCCCCTGGGACTGGGCTTTGCGGGGTTTGGTGCTTTTCTGATGCGAAAGAAAATTCCTTATGACAGTCCTGCCGCAAGAGCTTGGGGCGGGGCCATTGCCTCGTTATTAACCGCAAGTGCCTATGAAGTGTCGGGGGAGCTGGCGCTAATGAAAGGTTCTTTTCAAGGTTGGAAGAAAAACAAGGCTGCGATGAAGCGGGTTCTAGAAAAGCACGCCAGTTTTAATCAAGAGATTGATTGGGCTCAAATTAAAGACAGCGAAATAATAAATCAAAAGCTTTGCGATGAAGTTTGGAAGCGCGCCCTTCAACATCACGGAAAAAAGGGTTACCGAAACTCTCAAGCCACGGCGATCGCACCCACCGGCACGATCGGGCTGGTGATGGATTCAGAAACCACCGGGATTGAGCCCGAATATGCGTTGGTGAGAACGAAAAATTTGTCCGGGGGCGGGAACTTGCGACTATTGAGTCCGTCATTGAAATACACCCTGGAAAGTTTGGGGTACACCAAAGCAGAAATCAAAAAAATTAATTCCGAGGTCGATCAGATGGGATCCGTCCAAGGGTCCAAATCGGTTCGCGCCGAACATCAAGCCGTATTCCAAACCGCCTTAGAAATATCGCCCCTGGGCCATCTGAAAATGATGGCGGCGGTTCAGCCCTTTGTGAGCGGAGCAATTTCAAAGACAATCAATATGCCCCAAAAATCAAGGGTCGAAGATGTGAGTGCGATTTACCGGCAAGCCTGGGAGTGGGGCTTAAAATCGATTGCGATCTATCGGGATCGTTCCAAGGGCTCGCAGCCCCTGGAAGCACAAAGCTCAATGAAGTGCACCGAGTGCGGTTCTTCAACCGAACTTTCGGGAGGATGTTTTCGGTGCATCAACTGCGGCACCGTCGTCGGCTGCGGCTGATTCCTGGAACGAGTTTGGCGTCCCGTCGTGTGAGAAATCATCTTTGATATTCAGAGCTCTTTTAAGAGAGACCACACAGGCCTTATTAAAGGGAGACCCCAGACCGTACTCGATGTGATGGACGGCACTTTCCGCCGACATTTTCTGACCCCGTTCAGACATCAATAAAGTGAGATCGACAAATAAATCGGCCAGCGCCACAATTTTTGCAAAGGGATTCATCTTGGAATCTCGGATGCGACGGGGAAAGCCTTGGCCAATCGAATTTTCGTGGTGCTCGAGAGCGACCGCCACGACTTCGGCGGGCATTTCGGGCAAAGACATCAAAATTTGTGCGCCCCGAAATGCGTGGGTTTCCCAAACGGAAACCTCTTCGCTGTTCATCTCGTGTCGATTTTTGTCGACCAGTTCTTTGGGGATTTCTTTTAGTCCCACGTCTCTCAGAAAAGCGCACAGGGCTAGTTTTTCAATATTGCCGGGCTTCGTCCAACCCATTTCGCGCGCGATCAGTACCGACAGGGCGCTGGCGCCCATGGCGGACTTCATTAATTTGTCGTCGACCTGGTTTAAAGAATTAATTAATTTAAAATACTCGTCCCGGGACCCGATCAAGCTAACGATCGAATTCACGGTGATCATCGAATGACTTAAAGAGACTTTCGAAATCCCGAGCATTTCAAATTCTTTGTAAACGGATTTGGCGGCGGTGGTTAGGAAGCCGGTTCGTCGGTCGACGGCGATCTCGGGTTTCTTTACTAAAATGCCCGCGATTTTTAAGTTTTGCGCGACGGCACTGTAGTATTCGATCTTTCGCACATAA
>JAYUPS010000182.1:0-30463 GCA_043759945.1 Bdellovibrio sp. | reverse complement strand
TCACCAATAGTCCCGCGTATTCCCCCTGGGATCCTGCGTTTGGCTGCAGCGAAATTCCCGGAAATCCAGTGATGCTCGCGAGCTTTAACTTAAGATCTTCGATCATCTCCAGATACCCGTCCATCTGTGAAACCGGGGCAAAGGGATGCAGACCGTTCACTTCGGGCCAGGACACCGGCAAAAGCGTGGTCGCGGCATTTAACTTCATCGTGCAGGAGCCCAATGGGATCATCGACCTAGTCAAAGTTAAATCTTTGGTTTCCAGTTCCTGGATGTATCTCATCAGCTCGCTTTCCGAGTGATAAGAATTAAAAGTCGGGTGGGTCAAATAAGCTGATTTGCGCTGCAGTTGCGGTTCCCAGCTGGGTTCTTTGACTTTCTGGGCGAAATCTTCGGCGCGCGCCGCTTTTTTGGAAATGGAAAAGGCCTTATAAATCTGATTCAGATCTTCAAAGGTCGTTTTTTCATTCAGAGAAATGGCAACGATTCCGTCGTCAAGACTGCGAAAATTCAGACCCAGCTCGGTCGCTTTTTCTATAATCTGATCCATCAGGGGACTGGCGACACGGATCGTATCAAAATAATCTTCGTGAAAAATTTCAAAACCCATCTCGCTAAGACCCAGGGCCAGCACTTGGGCCATCGCGTGCACGCGGCTGGCAATTTTTTTCAGTCCGGCAGGCCCATGGTAAACGGCGTACATGCTGGCCATGTTGGCTAATAAAACCTGCGCCGTGCAAATATTGCTGGTCGCCTTTTCACGACGAATGTGTTGCTCGCGTGTTTGCAGTGTTAAACGCAAAGCTTTTTTTCCGTGCGCATCGACAGAGACTCCGACCAGTCGACCGGGTAACAAACGCTTGTAAGAATCTTTGGTGGTCATGAACGCGGCGTGAGGACCGCCGTTGCCGAGTGGCACGCCAAAACGCTGCGTATTTCCCACGACAATGTCGGCGCCCCACTCCCCCGGAGGCGTCAAAAGTGTGAGGGCCAACAGATCGGCATCCACAATCATTAAGGCGCCCTTTTCGTGAGCCCATTTTGTTGTTTTGCTGTAGTCGCAAACCTGTCCGTCCGTCGAAGGATAGGAAACAAAAACGGCGAACAAATCTTCGGGGCCCTTCCAGTCGTCGGGTTTGGCCAAGATCATTTTCAAACCCAGCGGGGTGGCGCGAGTTTTTAAAACCTCGATCACATGCGGATGCAAGCGCGGAGAAACCAGAAAATGAGTCGCTTTGTTTTTGTTTACGGCATGGGCCATGGCCATGGCTTCAGCGGCGGCAGTGCCCTCGTCCAAAAGCGAAGCGTTGGCAATTTCCATTGCGGTTAGATCACAGAGCATCGTTTGAAAATTCAAAAGAGCTTCCATTCGCCCTTGTGAAATTTCTGGTTGGTAGGGCGTGTAGGCCGTGTACCAGTTGGGATTTTCAAAAATATTTCGTAAAATCGGCGAAGGCGTGATCGTGTCGTGATAACCCATGCCCAAATAAGATTTAAAAACCTGATTTTTAGACATGATTTTCTTCAGCCGCTTTAGGGTCTCAAACTCAGACAGCCCCGGCCCCAGATCTTCAAAGTTGTGCGCGGAAAGGATATTTTTCGGAACGACTTTGCTGGCCATCTCTTCGAGATTTGAAAAACCCAACTGACGGAGCATTTCGTGAGATTCGAAATCCGAGGGACCGATGTGTCTGCGAGAGTATTCGTTATTGGTATCAAAAAGCGACGAGTTCCACGACGTGGGCATGAGCTAACTCCTGGAGGATATTGATGGAGTTAGCTTTAGCTGAGACTGGCCCCGGATTCAATTACCCGCGCTTAGCGCGGGTCGTCTTTTTAGAAGTTCGGGCAACCGCTTTCTTTTTCGAAGACGTGCCTACTTTGATGGCTTTTTTTAGGTCGTGTTCTGCTTTGGAAGCCGCTTTTTTTACCTGGCTCAAAGTTTTAGCGACGTCTTTTTCAAATTTGCCCTGATTTTTTTCCCATTTGGTTTTTAGACCCTTGAGTTGGACTTGCATTTGCTTCAGTTTCTTTTGAGCCTGCGGCTCATAAGATTTGCGCAGCCGACGGACTTCGGATTTGATGTGATCAAACTCCTCGGTCAACGTTGCTAGGCCTTTTGGTCCGCGCAAATTTTTAATAAACTTATTGAGATCGAAAGTGTAAGCCATGAATCCTCCATGCATTAAATGAACTGATGTTATGGGACTAACAAAAGCCATTGCGAAAGGCCAGTTATTTTGTCGATCCCATCATGGTTCCATAAAGAGCCCAAAGCGTTCGCTCCGCTTTAAATTGATCTTTCCAGCGATCGATCGACTTCTGGCGCAGGGCCGGAGCAAATTCGGCTAAATATTTTTTCAGAAAAGTGGCGTCTTTAATAAAATACTGCACCCGCATGTGTGGTTTCCCATCGGGCTCGAGTAAAAACTCAGCCTTAACAAAGCCAGGAGATTTCAGGACTTCGGGGATATGCTCCTCGGACATCCATTGGACATACTGGGACATGATTTCGGGGTTGATCGTGATTGCGACTTCATAAATGAGCATGAAACATCCTTGTAACCCTAAGATTAGACCAAGTTTGCGACTTTGTAACCACCGTGGTAGCTGATTGACGTGGAACGACTTCATTTTCTCCAGAATATTTGGCAGCCCTATCCTGCGGCACCTTTGGGGTGGAGTTTTGGGCGTCTCCACCAGCTTGAGACAAATCATCTTTCCCTGATTCGGTTTAAACTGGTCGAGACTTACCCTGTTTCAGGTTCCACCTGTCTGAAAGGGCGCGCGCAAAATTTGGTCTGGCCCGACTTGATTCAGGTTCTACGGCCCGGAGACTGGGTGGCGGTCCGAAATCAAGAAATCATATTGCTTGCGCCGGCCTTGAAAGTCCCTCGCAAAAGTGAAGTTGTGCCCGAGCTTTTAGAGCAGTGGACTGCTTTTCTAGTCCGGGTTCGGCAGTTTTTTTTGCAGCACAGTTTCCATGAAGTTTCCACGCCCACAGTCGTGACTTGCCCGGGAACGGAACCCTATTTGGACCCGGTATCTGCGGGTCTGGGAAAATACTTGCCAACCAGCCCGGAGCTGCATTTAAAAAAAGCTCTTTCCATGGGTCTGGGTCCACTTTTTGAAATTCGCCCCTGTTTCCGGCAGGGCGAAATCTCCGAGCGTCATCAGCCCGAGTTTTGGATGCTCGAGTGGTATCGGCCGATGGCCGATTTAGAAGTGATCAAACAAGACGTGCGGGAATTGGTATCTTTTGTGGGCGGCGGCAATTTAAGTTTTGAAAATCAAAGCCTGGCGGAGCTTTTTCGGCGCGACTTGAATTTTAATTTAACTCCGCAAACCTCTCGGCCTGAGTTGCTCCAGCTTGGCAAAAGTTTGGATTTAAAAATTAATGACCAAGATAGCTGGGATGATATTTTTAACTTTATCTTTGTCGATCGGCTAGAAAAAGACTTAGGAGTTTCCGGGCCGCTTTTTTTGGAAAATTATCCGCCCGAGATGGCGGCGCTCGCGCGGTTAACCCCCGAGGGTTGGGGAGATCGCTTCGAATTTTACTGGAAGGGTTTCGAGATTGCCAATGCCTTTCATGAGCTTAATGATCCCCACGAACAACTGCTCAGGTCTTCGCAAGACAACGCGAAGAAAACAAAAATCGGAAAAAAACCTGTCGAAACAGATCCGGACTTTTTTGATGCCTTATTCGAGGGCATGCCTCCGTCGGCAGGGATTGCTTTGGGATTAGAGCGACTGTTTATGTGTCTCACAAATTCGCGGAATTTTTCTGACTTTCGAATTTTTTCAGAATCTTAAATTTCGAACTTAACATTGGCCTTAACCCGGCCCGTCCGCTTTGCGTTATCACAACACTTATTCCGACAATGACAAGAATTTATTGGACTTACCTCAGGTCGCAGGGTGGGATTCCCGTGTATCCAATATCGAATATGAATATTTAGAGAGGGGTTCTCATGGAATTTTTCGTCAAGGTTTCTCATGCGTTTCAAGAAGGCGGCATTTGGATGTACGCCATTATGCTTTTCCAGGTGGCATCCGTAGCCATCGTCGTGGAGCGAGTTTACTTTTTGTTTATTAAATCTAAGAAAAACCAAGGCGATTTTACCCGGGCTATTGAAGACAACATCCGACGGGGTGAAATGGAAGCCGCCGCGAAAAAAGCTCAAGGAGCCCAGAATCTTTACTCGATTGCTCCTGTGGTTTTGGCCGGGGTGCAAGCCGCTTCGAATTTGGGCGGTAAAGAAGAAATCCAAGGCAAAATGGACGAAGTCCTGATGGTTGCCAACGCGAAACTGGATCGGCGCATCCCCTTTTTGTCCATGCTCGGAAACGTGGCCACCCTGATGGGTCTTCTGGGAACCATTACCGGGATGATCAAATCCTTTGCGGCAGTTTCTCAGGCCAACCCGGCAGAAAAAGCAGCTCTTTTATCCGCCGGTATTTCAGAAGCCATGAATGCGACGGCTTACGGCCTGATCGTCGCGATCCCGGCGCTCGTGGCCTTTGCAATTTTACAGAACCGCGCCAATATTTTGGCCGAGGATTTAAATCAGAATTCTTTGAAAGTTTTCAATTGGCTCAGCTACGCGTTTGATCCCGTGTCTTTGCGAAACACCGTGAAAATGGCGCCTGCAGGTCGTGCCTTTGATGGCCGCGAGAACAACCCCGAGAAAAATTCATGAGCCGCGCGCATAAAAAGCATCTCGATTTTGAATTGAACTTGGTGCCTTTTATCGATTTGCTTTCGGTTTGTATTTGTTTTCTTTTGATGACGGCCGTTTGGAATCAAGTGGGTTCGATGGATGCAAAACAATCCATCGGCGGTCAGCCGGCCGCAGAAACTGAAAAAAAGCCGACAATCTGGGCTTACTTGACGGAAACAGGCGCTTTGGACGTGGAAGTTAAAGACTCTTCGGCGCCCAAGGGCAACCTGCGGACCCGCATCGAAGCGGTGCAGGGAAAAGCAGATTGGACTCAGTTTGATGCGTTATTGGCGCAAGTCAAATCTCAGAATCCTGGAATTGCGACCGCGCTGATTCAACCCAAAGCCGTCTCGGCCCTGGAAGAAATCATCGAGGTCATGGATCGCTTTCGTAAACAAGGTGTAGTCAATCTTGGTGTGTCGCCACTTTAAGGGGATTTATGAGCATAGCCTCTTCACTCAGTATTTTACAGAATCAGTCTCAAGCTTCGGTGCTGGGGTCTTTGTCGGTCCTGAATCCAGATTCGGAACGCCCGTCGAAGAGCATCGTTGCGGATCTGTTATTAACGGCTTTAATTGATGCCTTTTCGATTTTGGTGATCTTTCTGTTAATGAGTTTTTCCTCGACCGGAGAGATTCTGTACATTGGCAAAATGGAACTTCCGATTGCCACGCAAGCCGCGACTTTGGAGCGTCATCCAGTAGTGAAGCTCGACAACGGAATTATTTATCTGGAAGAGGCCGAAGTGAAGATCGATGGACTAACCGCGGCTCTTTTGGAATTACGTAAAAAATATCAAGAAACTCGACCGGGCGAAGAGTACCCCGGCATCATGACGATCCAAGCAGATCGTCGGGTGAAGTACGACGTGCTTTCGCAAATTGTTGCGGCCGCGAGCCAAGCTGGCTTTAGCGATCTCAAATTTGCGACCATGATGAAGTAGACATCTGTGATGGAGGGGTCCATGAAGTTTTTAAATTCTTTGTTGCTGACATTTTCGTTTGCCGGCTCAACGTTTGCCGAAACAACATCGGACACGCTCATCAATAAATTTACTGCCGTTTATGTGAAACTCCCTAACAGCGACGACGCCCGCGTTGGTCTGGGTTTGCGTCTGGCCGACCTGCATTCCGAAAGAGCCAAAGAGAAATCGCAAAATGACTTGGCCGCGGGAAGCGCCGATCGGCAAAAAGCCCTTCGCTACTATCGCGATTCGGTGGAAAAAGCCGAAGCCAATCAAAAAGCAAATATCATGATTCAAATGGGACATCTTTTCGAGCTCGGCGATGAAAAATCAAAAGCACATTCAAGCTACACGGCGGTTCTGCAGCAGGGACAGGTAACTCCGGTTCAAAAAGCAGAAGCCCACTTTTCTTTGGGTGAAATGGCTTTTCGCGCGAAAAATTATTCGGCGGCCCAATTACATTACCTGAAGGTCATGGATATTCCGCAGGCCGGCAGCCGCGGGCTGGCTGCTTACCGCGCCGCCTGGAGTGATTTTCACCAAGGCCGGGTTGAAGCCGGAATCCAAGGACTGATCAAAGTTCTAAAAACACCCGAATATTTAAAACGCAGCGGCAGTGGTCCTGGCGTCGTCGATGCTCAATTTCAAGAAGAAGTGTCCCGCGATTTGGCAACTTTTGTCGTCAAACGCCGCGTGCAAGAAAATGATTTAAAACTGGTTGCGGACTTAAGCCCCGACAGCGCTAAGCTTTCAAACTTGGTTTTTCTGGGCGGAGAAGCCGAGCGCCTGGGTCAATCCAAAGAAGCCCTGAAAATTTGGGACTTCGTTCTGGGGATCCAGAAAGAACCTCGAGATAAACTAGAAAGCCAAATTCACGTGGCGCAAATGCAGCAGAATTTAGGCCAATACAAACCAGCTCTTGCCAGCTTTGAAAAGACGTTGGAGTTGTGGGAGCCCGCTCAAGCCAAATGCGGAGCCACTTGTCCGGAAATAAAGACCCGCATTAAAAATTTCTTGGTCGAATGGAATAAAGCCGAAAAGAAAAATCCCAGCGCCGAGCTGCTCGAGGGCTACAAGCTCTATAATAAACAATTCCCCGAAGATTCGGGTCTGGCACTTTACTTGGCGCAAGTCGCCCGCGCTCGCAAAGATTACACCACGGCTTACCAGGTCTTTACTGAACTCGGAAAAACGCCAGGAGTGGGTCAAGAACCTGCCTTGCTTTCAGCGATCGAGACCGCGGAGCTTGCTAAAAACAAAGATTGGCTCAAAGAATCTGGGGACAACTACTTGGCTCGGTCCACCACTAAGACTCAGACCCAACAAATTGCCTACCAACAGGCAAAAGCCAAATACGACAACAGCCAATACCAAGACGCTGCCCAGGACTTGCACGCCTATGCGACGGGTACGGGACCAACCAATCTGCGGGAGCAGGCCGCAAATTTGTCGCTCGACGCTTTGGGAATCTTAAAAGACGACGGAAAAATTCAGGAATGGTCTTTGATTTACGCCAAGGCCTTTCCCGGAATGGCAAATTCCACCAAAACCGTGGCTCGAAAAGCCATGATGAATCAAGTCGCTTCCTCCAGCGAAAAGGGTGATCTGGAACAAGCCTGGGCGATTCTTTCCAAAGACCAATTTCGCGATGCCAGTCCAGAAGACCGGGCGCTGTATCTTAAAAACAAATTGATCATCGCGGAAAAACGAAAAGACTTTTCGACCGCGCGAAATATTAGCGACGACATCATTCAGCTCGGACAAACATCAGCGGCGGTGTCCCGTGCCGATTACCAGTACGCGCTGGCTCGCAAAGCCTGGCTGGCCGAGTTGGTCTTGGATTTTGACGGAGCTTTGAAGGCCACCGAAAAACTTCCCGCCGAAGGCGATGCTGAAAAGCGTTTGTTAAAATTGGGTCTGTATGCGGATCTGGCGCAAAAAGATTCGCGTCCTTTCTACTTGGAATATTTAAAGTCTTCAAAAAATCAGGATCAAAAGATTTTGATTGCGACGCAATTGGTTCGGTCCTCGGCGGCGCCGCTGAAAGAAATTGAAATTCAAAAATCAATCTTGGCTAAAAATCCGGAACTGCTGGCGCAACTTTTTGTTGAAATTTACGCTGCAAACAAAACTCTGGAGACGCTAAAAAAAGCGCTCGCCAACAAAGAAGTCCGAGAAGCCAAATCCGGAGCCATCTTACGTCGTCAAGCGACTTTGGATTCGTGGAACTTTTTTGCCAAAGAAATTCGGAGCCATCAAATTGACAGTTCAACTCAAGGAAAGATGGCTGCGGGCCTGAAGGGCCGGGTCCGGCTGATCGAAAAGGGCGAGAAGCTAGTCAACGAAGTCATCAAATCTGGGGACTGGTCCGGACAAGTTTTGTTTTTAAGCCTGCAGGCCGAACAAGAAGATCGTTTTTACCAGGAGATCATGACCCTTCCGGTGCCGGCGGGACTTGAAGCCAATCAAGAACAAGAGTATTTGGGAGCAATCTCTCAGCAGGCCGCCCCCCATCAGGTTAAAGCTCAAGATCTAAAAAACAAACTTAATGAATTTTGGGGTGAAAATTCGTCGATTGCTCAGTTGGAATCTTCACTGAACGAATCCAACCTTCAAATTCGAGCCTTGGTCGCGCAAGAGGTCCAAATGCTTGCGGGGATTGCTCCACCGGCGCCAAAAGCAAAATTGATGGCGGCATTAAACGTAAAACCGGAATCCAAGAAACTGCCTTCCGCGCAGGAGATGGAGCTGGCCCGACAGAATGTTCGGAAAGACCCCATGAATAAAAATCCGTTAGAAAAGCTTTTGGTCTTGGAAGAAAAGCAGGGACGGCCCGCGATGGTGGGTTATTTGAAATCTCGAATTGAATCTCTGGATAGTCAGGAGAATTTATGAAATTTTTGATAGTGCTCGTCCTCACGTTGTTTGCGTCCGGAGCGATGGCGGCAACAAAGCCCGCCAAAGATAAGACCAACACCGACGTGAGTTTCGACGACATGCTCGTTCAAGGGAAATACCACTTTTCCGATGAAGCCGTGACGACCGTCGAGCAAGATAAGATTTTGGATTCTTTGCTTGGGATTCGGAAAGATTTTAAAGACCGAATCCGTAAATCCGCGGCTCAGCAATGATCATTTACCAAGGACAAATTCATGAATGAATCCGCAAAACTAATTTTAGAAAATAAAGACGGGGCGGTCATCCGAACCTTTTTATTTAACGGAGCCAACGCTCACGTCATTCAGCGAAGCGACACCAAGCGACTGGAAGTTGTCGGAAACCTCGAAGAACTGATTCAAAAGAAAATTAAATACAATGAACTGGGTCAGATTCGCCGGGAAAATTTAGCCCAACTGGATTTTGAAATTCCGGGCGTGGGTCGCCTGCGCCGCTCCACCGACGAAATTCGCGTCCTAAATGATCCTAAGCTAGAGCAAGATAAGAACACGCTTTGGTACGCCATTTTCTTATTTACCTTTGTGGCGTTTGCGGGATTTTTGACATTTCTCTTTAACCAGGCACCAATGACCGCAAAGCTTGAACAAGAAATGCGTCAAGAAGTCATCAAGCTGATTCAAAAAGTTCAAATGAAGCCGGTGACACCGAAATCCGAAGTCACCGCCGAGAAAAAAGAAACAGAAGAATTAAAACCAGTAAAAAAAGTTATCGCTCCTGGCGCGGTGAAGCGTATGGGCGCGCTGGGCGTTTTGGGAAGTTTAAGTAAAAGTAAAAACAAGGGCGGCTTAAATTTGGGGGCCGCACAAACCACCGCCGGGCCGGGACTGGGCGGTAATGCCGGCTCGGGCGGAGTCCAAACCAACATGTACGCCAAAGGTTTGGTCGGAGCGCCCTTGGGTGCTGGCGCCAACGTCAAAGGCGCCGGCGGCTACGGCACCAAAGGCAAAGGCGGCGGTCAAGCTGGTTACGGAGACACTTCGCTGATCGGCTCAACCGGCGGAACTTCGGTGGCGCTTGCCGCGGAAGCGACCTCTGGCGGAGGGCTGGATCGCGACGCGATTGCGGCCGTCATCCAGCGCAACATCGGTCAAGTGCGATTTTGTTACGAGCAGGCTCTGCAGGGCGCGCCCGAACTGAACGGTCGGGTGGCTATGGATTTTGTGATCGGTGGGAACGGAGTTGTTAAATCAGCTTCGGTGGGCAGCACGACGTTAAATTCCAAAGCGGTCGAAGAGTGCATCACGATGCGATTGAAAAGTTGGAAGTTTCCCCTGCCTGAAAATGGCGTGGATGTGAAAGTTTCATATCCATTTGTTTTAAGAAGAACTGGTCAGGGATAAGGGTTTCTTGATTTGCTAAATTTTTGGCAGGGAGTATTTATGATTCGTCTTTTAATGGTGGCTTTTTTAGGGCTCTCGACCCTGTCCTGCGGGAAAGGCGGCATTGCCAATCCTTTTGGGAGTGATGATCCCTACATTGGACAACCGGATTACATTCAAGAAGCAGCCCGTACTGGCGGCGGCGGAATTATTCGAAAGCCGGGCAGCGATCGTCTGCAATATGACGAAATTATTTTGTCCTCGAATGTCAGTTACTTTTCTTTTCGGGAAACCACCCCCGGCGAGGGACAACTGAACGTCCGAATTTTGCGGCCCGGGTACACCGCAAGCTTGGCGATCGAGAACATCAATGATTTTCCCGGCGCAACCTTTGATTCTTCGACGGGAATTTTTCGCTGGACTCCGCCGCTGGGCCGAATTCCGGTGGGGCAAGATCAAGTTGAAATGAGCGTTAAAGTGGAAGTCAGTGTTGCGGGGACTGATGGTCGCATCACGAAAGTGACAAAACCTTTCCTCGCGTATTTGCGCAAAGCCAGTATCCAAGCTGCCATTGTGGGGAACACCCTGCCCACCCAATTTTTACGAGAGGGCACCGAGACCCTGTTTAATGTCACGGTTCAATATCGCGGAGTCAATAATCAGTCAAGTCCTCCGGATTTGACAACTCTGATTGAACGTCCCGCAAATTCTTTTGACCGTGATCTTTCCGGCTTTGTTAAACAGGTCGGGAATCCTCGGCAGAATGGCGCAAATTCAAACCAGTGGTATTACACGTTCTCGATTGATCTTCGAAATGTCGATCTGACGAAAACGTCTCAAGACCATAAATTTCAACTCGCCTTTCAAAATCCCGAGAGCGTCAAATCTCTCCCGCAGGAATTCAACGTTCAAGTGCGAACGGATTTGCAAGCCCTACGTACGACATTGGAGCGCGCTCCGATCCGGGTCAAAGTCGGAACCACCCTGACCCGCGACGCCGTTTTCTATGATCCCCGCGAAGAGGGCTACGTCTTTGCCGAATTGCAAAATCCGACAGTTCTGCCCCAGGGCATGACGGTCGAAGCCTGCCGGGAAGGGGACACCTCCAATTCGATGCGCATTTGCACGGTGACTTGGACTGTAAGTCCTCAGCAATCCACCGCAACCACGGTTGATTTAAAGTTTAAGGTCGAAAGCCGTTCCCAAGCCGTGGGCGATAACCTGACCCTTTCTCAAAACTTCACTATGACTTTCCAGGCGGTGCCCTAATGAAATCAATTTTCGCAGTCCTTACATTGTTTTCTATTCCTAGTTTTGCGACCGATGTCATGAAGGACTTCGACAGCATCGGTGGAAACAGCGCCCTTATGGAAAAAGTAAAAAAAGTAGAGCCCGATAAAAATATCAACATCGTGCAAAACCGAGCGGTGAACCGTTTTAAACGGATCGAGCTTGCACCCGAATTTGTCACCGTGTTGGGTGGTGATTCCTACATTAATACGGCGGGGTACGGCATCGTGGGACAATTTCACTTTAATCCCTATTTTAGTCTTGGGGCTCGTTACAACAAGCTGAGCAATGTTTTAAGCCCCGAGGGCAAGAACCTGATCAATGAATCCAATGATGGTTCTGTCAACGTGCTGCCGGACATTGATCAGCCCTTGAACCAAACTTTGGCGATCGCAAATTTTTATCCGATGTACGGAAAGCTGAACTTCTTTAATAAAGCTGTCACGCAATTTGATATCTACGGCAGCGTCGGTTTTGGGACGATAAATTTGAAATCGGGCGCTAAACAGACTTGGACCGGTGGAGCGGGTGTTGGTTTTTGGTTCACGCAGCATTTGTCGACGCGGTTTGAGCTCTTGTATCAGTCTTACCAGGCAGAGCGACGCACGGGTGCGGCGGCCATGAATGTCACCTTGGCGAATCTGCAGATCGGATACCTGTTATGAAGCTGGGAATTTTTAATGCGGCTTTTGTTGTTGCGCCACTCGTTGCATTGACCGGCGTGTTCTTCGGGGTGTTGGCCACGGCCGAAGAAGACAGTCTCGAATCACTTCTCGAAAATGAAGGCAAACCCAAACTGGCAGCACCGGACAATAAGAGTCCTTTGCGCCAGCTCGTTGGGAAACCAACACCCGAACAAAATATTTTTTTTAGCCTTATAGAAAACCAAGAAACTGAAAAGGCCCTTTTTCAGTGGACTCCGGCATTTTCAAAAACGGAATTGGGTAAATCGGCCAACGGCAAGGCTCTGCATGGCGTACTTTCATTTCAAGCCGGATTGCCGCTAACTGGTTTGGAAGAGATTCTATCAATCCCTGATCCAGAAAATGTTCATCCCTCGTTAATTAAGATTTTGAAAGAGTCGGTTCCGGCCGATCATGCGGTTTGGAATCAATACTGGTCGGCAAACTGGAATACGCGATGGAGTTCGATTTTTGGGACAAAACAAGAGATCCGGGTGGTCAGTAAAAATCTGAACGGATTTCAAGACGGTGCCAAAATTAATTCCCTCTTGGCGCGCGCGGAACCCGGAAGTTTCGAATCCAATCTTTTGAAGTGGCAAATCGTGTTGGGACTTTCCACTCAAGACACCGCAAAGGCCGGGAAGGCTTTGGCCGCGTTGATGAAACTACCAAATCCGGCCACGGGCATGGATTTGATGAATATCACGGCGGCGCGCATGTTGTACCAGAATGGATATTTGGACGGAGCGATCAAATATTACGAGAAAGTTCCCGACAGTTCGGATTATTGGTTTGAAGCTCAGGAAGAAAAAGGATGGGCCTACCTGCGCAAAGGACAAACTCAGGACACGATCGCAATCACTCAAAGTTTGAATCATTCGTCGGTGGTTTGGTTGTCCGGTCCCGAAGCCAGCTTCTTGCGTTCCCTGGCACAGCTGAAAGTTTGTGATTACAAAGGGGTCGTTAAAACTTTAGAAAATTTTAAACTCAACTTTAAAGAGCGCACCGCCTCTTTGGTTAAGATTTCCAAAGATGCCAACACGCCCGAGGTTCTGGAGCTGATCAGTCAGCGCGGACAAGGCCCCATCGAATTTCCCAAGATGGGTTCGAATATCAAAAAGCTTCCGCGCTGGTCGATTCGCGATATTTATTTTGGAAATTTGGCGCGTTTTTATCAGGGTATCAATGCCGAAGCCAAACGCGCGGGTGAATTGTACATGAAGTCCCTAAGTCAGGGTTCCGACCGCGTTGGATTTCAAGCCGGCAGCGAACGGATCAAGCAGGCCATTGAGCAACGGGCGGCGGGCGTAAAATCGGCCATGATCACTCGGGTGCAGGCTCTCGCCCAACAAGAAGTGGAAGAGACTCAAAACATCTTGTCCAAGTTGCAGATTGTCGAAGCAGAAATGATTCAGCAATCCACCGTGCTCGATAAAATCGCGGGACGAGCCACAACGTCAAAGCCCACGGTGATGAACGGAAAGAACAAAGCGAACAACAAGTATCAGATTCAGTTTCCCGGTGATGAAGAAATTTGGTTCGATGAAATCGCCAGCTACGACGTCGACGTCAAAGGCGGCTGTGAAGGAGTCAAAAGATGAAGATATTTTTGCCTTTTGTGCTGTTGGCTCTGCTAAGTTGCTCATCTGAAAATCCAAAGTTGTTGGCCGAGCAACCGGGCCAGCGCAAGACTTCGGGCGGAGCTTCCTATGAAGCCGATGCCGTCGTGGATATATTATTTATCATTGATGACTCGGGCTCGATGGCGAGCCACCAGAGAAATCTCTCGACCAATATTTCACTTTTCATCAACGAACTTCAGAAAAATAAAAATCTGGATTATCACATTGGGGTGATCACAACGACTCACTTGGAGCCTAGTGTCTGGGATCCTAGTCAAGCAGGACCTCCGGGCGGTGAGCTTAAGGGTTCACCAACGGTGATTACACGAGCTTCGCCGACCGCCATTCGCGACTTAACGAGAAATCTTTTGGTCGGCACCGATGGCGGGGGCACCGAAAAAGTTTTTGATCCCGCACAGCGCGCTTTGAGCGAGCCTGTCATTAGCCAGCAGAACCAAGGATTTTTACGACCTGACGCTTATCTGGCATTGATTGTACTGACCGACGCGGACGATGCCTCCGCTGTTCAGAATCCCCTAGATTTTTATAATTTTCTTGTGGGCCTTAAGAAAAATAATCCTGCAATGGTTCTTAGTTACGGGGCTTTTATTCCAATCGGAGTCTCTGGCTGCGCTCGCGATTCGACGGCTGAGCCCTACCGGTTAACCGAGTTTTTTAAAATTGCCGGAAGTTTGACGTTTAATCTTTGTGATCCAGCTTTTGGCGTTCAGTTAGCGGGGGTTGGGAAAGATCTCGTCCGTCGCGTGGCTTCAAAAATTATTTTGGAAAGCCGCCCGGTTCTTTCTTCAATTGAAGTTGTTTTTGGGAGCCAAGTGATTTCGCCGGGATTGCTCGATGGTTGGTCTTATAATCTGGATGACAACTCGGTGACATTTGGTCCGAAGATGGTTTGGTCCACACAGCCCGATGGCACCAAAGTCATCGTTTCGTACACGGCTCAAAAGTAATTATTTCTTTTTGCCGGCGTTGATTTCCTCTTTGAGTTCTTTTCCGACTTTAAAGAAGGGCAACTTTTTTTCCTCGACGTTGATCACTTCACCGGTGCGGGGATTACGGCCCTTGTAAGAACCGTACTGACGGTTCACGAAAGAGCCGAAGCCACGAATTTCAATTCTGTTGTCGGACATCAAAGCTTCCACCATGGAATCAAAGATCGTATTGACAACGGTTTCGGCCTTAACTCGGGTGATTCCCGCTTTCTCTGCGATCAAATTAATGAAGTCCGCTTTAGTCATGAATCGTCCCCTAAGTGCTTGATTTTATTATTATACAGGGCAGCCTTGCTCAGGCTAGAAATAAGGGGTCCTAACGCAGCGGTTAAAGGTAAAGGAACGGCGCGGGCTGCGTGCCCTACCTTTCGAGGATGCGGAAATAGGACTGATTGAGGGCCTCGACCATCTTGGCCGGATCAAAGATGTTGTTCACTTTCTCGCTCGCTCTGGCACCAATTTCGAGTGAGGGAAGAGAGCCCGAGAACAGTTCGACCAATAAGTGAGCCAGCGAATCTGTGTCGGCCGGGCGCAGTAAAAATCCGTCAACGCCATCTTCGATCACGTTCGCCATCGGCGAGATTTCCGATCCGATCAACACTTTCCTTTTCGACATGGCCTCGATCATGGTGGGCTCAAAGCCCGTCGTGCGCGAGCTCATATTTACGAACACATCACACAAGGATATCCATTCCGACAGTTCCTCTTCTTTAATGTTGCCGGTTAAAATCACTCTTGATCCCAGGGCCAAATTCAGCATTTTAAATTCTATTTCTTTAGCGCCGGGTCCACTGCCGATAATCACCATGTATGCATTGGGTTTTTTGATTGCCACTTTCTCGAACGCCACAAGCAGAGGTGTTACCTCGTCCACCATGGTCATATCCGAGACGGCCATAACCAAATGAAAATTTTCTGGCAAATGATGACGCTGTTTTAGGGGCTCTAAATCAGGCGGGGACGGAGGATTGGCAATTTCAACCCCATAAGGAACCGAATAAATTCGGTCATCTGGATAAAGATAATATCTTTCTAAAAACATACGCTGCTGCGGACTGGTCACAAAAATTCCATCCGCCGAGTTTAAAAGCTCACGGTCCCCACCCAAGTAAGTTCCCAAAAATTTAAAGGTCACGTTGATCGCCGTGGACAAAAAAGACCCGATCGTTTCCTGGGACTTTCCTAAAACCGAAAATAATTGGGACATGTTGGTGGCTTCGACATCAAAAGCCACGGAAACATCAAAACGAGTTTTCTTTCGTCCGACCAAAAATCCTGATTTATCAAACGAATGCACCAAATGGAATTTCTTCATGACGTGCAAAGATTTAAATTTTTCAAAAACTGCGACCGGGAACGGCAAGTGAGCCATGTTCGGGTAGCCGTCGAACAAATAAAAAACTTTGACTCCATCCCGAGTTAGTTCGGCTTTCCCTAAATAAGATCGCGAGGAGATGATGGTCACTTCGTGACCCTTGCGCACGAGACCCTTGGCGAGTGGCCACAAAAAGCTTTGATCCGTAGCTCGGCCTTGAATCGGAAAATCATTTCCAATCAAACAAATATTAAGACAAGTGGGAGGAGATTTCTTTTTCCAAAACATAGCTAATTATTGTTCCAGTCTTAAACCAATATTAATGTTGGTTGAATCTTCGACCAACGGATAACGCAGGCTTTTTGCGGCCAAAGAAAGCGAGATTTGTGTGAACCTATCCACTTTTGCGAGGGCATAAATTTCAGATTCGTATTGGTTACCCGGACTTCCCAGGAGCAATTGGTCTAAGGAAAAATTGTTACGGGAAATCGCCCCTTGGAGTCCAAAATCAACGGCGTTCACCACTGGGATTTGAGCGAAACCGCGAATCTTAGGAATAAAATGATTGAGGTTTGTCTCGGTGACGGCTTCCCCTCGATCCTCGTAGCGAATGTCTGAATGAAGCCGAACTTCCGCGTCCATGCCAAAAGTGATGGGGCCACTGATTGAGTCAAAGCCAACAAAGGGCGCAAGGGTGTGGTGTCCGGAAAAAGAATTGATCTTGCTGACTTCGCCGTAGCGCGGATTTCGCGCCATCCCCGGGCTGATCGAACCGGTGACTCCGTAAACCAGCGTGACCAAATCGTAAACGTTATTCCATTTAGAGCCCAAGTGCACATCAGCCAGGCTGTAACCCGTTTTTTGTCGCGCGGAATTTGTGTCGTAACTGGTTCCCACCATTTTTCCGCGCGCCCAAGCACTAAGCTGTTTGCTGAGACTGCGTCGGATCTCGAACCCAAGACCGTGAGACTTGGCCGAACCGGAATCAAAGGCATGATCTTCAAAGCTGTACTCAAAAGTCAGAGAATTGGTTTCGGCTTTTGGACTGAAAATCAGAACCGAAAAAATCATCGAAATAAAAATTTGCAGTCTCATGGTTGCTCCCTTCACTAGAATGAAAGGAAGTCAGAAAAGGGTCAAGTTTGACGGACGCTGAGCGCCCGTGAATACAGACGCAAAAGTTCGTTCAAGCTCGTATCCAAGTTTTCGCCGCTGGATATGCTCTGAAATCGCCCTGTAAGTTCCAAACCGGGATTCGTCCGTAAGATTTCTTCGAGCGTCGCAAGACCTTGGTCGAGAATCCATCCCGACTTAAGATGCCAACAAAGGCCCGGCAAGGTCTCATTCTGCTCGGGGCTAATCAAAACGGGTTTTTCTAAACTGCGGCTGAGCTCTTGAAAAAATTTAAGTTCCGCGACCGACAAATCAAGGCCAGCAAGCCAAAGTGCTTGAGCGGATTTGATCACGTAATTTTTCTCGGCTCTAGTTAGCGGACCGGTGGCAAAGTAGGGCGTGTTAAAATTAAATTTCTCGGAAATTACCAAAGTTTCGAAACCAACTTTCCGCAACAAACTGGCAACCTCAGCCGAGGGCGGAGCTTGTGGCAGCACCACAAATTTCCCTAGTTTTTTGACCATGTTTTCCAGATCCTCGCGCAACCGCGCAGAGTTTGCAGGGTCTTGCAATTCGATCGGCGGCAGCACATCGGACAAGGGTGGTTCCGTCATGGAGCGTTTTACTTTCAT
Organism: Bdellovibrio sp.; assembly: GCA_043759945.1. Lineage (GTDB taxonomy): Bacteria > Bdellovibrionota > Bdellovibrionia > Bdellovibrionales > Bdellovibrionaceae > JAYUPS01. The sequence goes on along the minus strand of JAYUPS010000182.1, from coordinate 12,833 downwards.
CAGGTGATTGCGCGTACCGAAAGTCATCAAATTGAAAAATCTTAAAAAGGAAAGATCGATTCGGTTTTTAAAATTCAATTCGGAAAAGGACGAAAGCGCCAAAGCCTTGTTCGGGATTGCCGCCAGGGCGGGCGCAAGCAACCAGTGAGCCAAACGCACCCGACTGTGACTTTTAGAAAAAACAAAATGAATCACGTCAGGATTAAATTGCAAAAGCCGAGGAAACAGTTTGATGGCTTCCAAACCATTCCATTTGCGAAACGGGGTCATCAGCGGAAAATTAGGAACCAAGTCGATGACCGCGTCGCGAGAGGTAATCAATAAGACGTCTTGTTTTTGTTCCCATAAACATTCGGCCAAACTCCAGGTCGCGGCGTCTGGGAATTCAGAAATTATCGCAATTTTGGCCATGTTTGCTCCAGAATATTTAGAAGTCGATCCTTCATACGCTGATTGGCTTCCGGTATTGGACGATTAAAAAGTTCTTGCGGAGATATCCATTCCAATTTCAGGTGATGTTTGGCTTTGGGTTCGCCTTTCCAAAACAAAATCTCGTAAAAAAGAATCAGGATATTAACATCACCGTAACTGTGACTGGCCGCCAATTTCAGTTCTCCAATGTCAGCCTCAATACCCAGTTCCTCGCTCAATTCCCGTATTAAGGCCTGTTCTGGCGATTCGTTGGCTTCGATTTTTCCGCCAGGAAACTCCCAAAGACCTGCCAGCGAGTGATTTTCGGGTCTTTGCCCCACAAGAATCTGATCTCCCCTACGCAAAAAACCAGCGACAACCGGGATCCAGAAAGAGCGTTTGGCTTGTTTCGCCATTAACTCTCCCGTCTTGTGGGGTGCAATTTTTGGAAAAAGCGAGGTCCCTCGAAAACCAGGGCCGAGTAGACTTGAACTAAATCTGCCCCCATGTTCAGGCGTTCGTTCACGTCCTCGAGGGACATAATTCCGCCGGTGGAAACAATCAATAGATCCTTTCGCTCCGGACCTAGCAACCGTAAAGTCCGCTCGAGTTGCATTTTTGAAGTGGATCGCAAACTTTGGCCCGAAAGACCGCCTTCTTTTGGAAATTCGCAATTTTCAGGACGAGAAAGCGTGGTGTTCGTCAGGATGAATCCGGAAACACCCGCTCCAGCGGCCGCACGCAAACTTTCCCCCAGGGCCTGTTCGGACAGATCAGGACTTAATTTCACCAGGACGGGTTTGCCTTGCGCCAGGGGGACCAAGGTTCGACATAAAGTACTTAGCGCATCGGCTTTTTGTAAATCGCGCAGTCCTGCGGTGTTGGGGCTGCTGACGTTGACGACAAAACCATCGACAAGCGGCAAAAATTCTTGGAGCACGAATTGGTAGTCTTGGGCGGCGTCTAAGTCCGAGGTCCAACGATTTTTCCCCAGATTAATGAACAAGGGTATTTTCAAATCGCGGTGCCAGCGATCTAGAGCCCACCGGATCTCGCGGGCGCCCTGATTCGGGAATCCCATTTTATTCCAAAGATCTTTTCGGGACCAATCGCGCCCCAGAATTTTTCCGGGATTGGCTTCCTGTGGCTCCGGAGTTACGGTGCCAATTTCGACAAAGCCCGCACCAAGCCGTTGCCAATGGTATCCCTGCTCCGCATTTTTATCGACGCCGCCCGCGACGCCAATGCGATTTGGAAAGTGAAGCCCTTTCCAATCCAGTGGATTCCATTCTTTCGGATGGTCCTCGCCCCAAATTTCCGCCGCAATGGCAAGTCCCATCGGCGCCATTTCGTGGGCCCAATGCACCGGCAGAAATTTCCAGAACGGCATCATCGCGGATACAGGCCGCGAAGTAGCACGGCTTTTTGCAATCGATCCACGGCGACGGCCATAGCGGCGGCTCGCATATCGACCTGTTTTTCTTGAGCCATCTTGTAACCGTTATCAAAGGCTTTGGTGATGATGGTTTTTAAGCGTTTGTTGACTTCATCTTCGTCCCAAAAGAACGACATGATGTCTTGCACCCATTCAAAATAAGATACGACCACTCCACCGCCATTGGCGATGATATCTGGGACAACGAAGATCCCTTTTTTATGCAAAATCTTTGTGGCTTCGTTAGTGACCGGGCCGTTGGCGCCCTCAATAATCATCTTGGCCAGGATTTTTTCAGCGTTGTGAACATCGATCTGTCCCTCGAGAGCGCAGGGAAAAAGAGCATCGCACTTTAACAAGAGCAAATCGCTGTTGGAAATGGGTTGGGAGCGTGGAAATCCGACCAGTGTTTTATTGGATTTAATATATTCGATCACGTCCGGAATATTGAGTCCGTCTCCGTTCATAATACCACCACCCACATCGCTGACTGCGATGATCTTGGCGCCACGCTCGTGCGCGTAAAGTGCGGCATGGCTTCCGACATTCCCGAATCCCTGAATTGCAATCGTGGCGTCTTTCATGGTTTTACCCATTTTCTCGAAAGCTTTTTCCGCGACAAAGACCACGCCAAGACCCGTCGCCCCCGCGCGACCCAAAGATCCCCCAATCTCGACCGGCTTGCCAGTGACCACACCGGGCTGGGCGTATCCCGTTTCTTGCGAATAAGTATCCATCATCCAAGCCATTGTTTGGGGATCGGTTCCCACGTCAGGGGCCGGAATATCTTTCGTGGGGCCGATAAAGGGTCCGAGCTCCGAAGTAAAACGACGCGTGATATTTTGCTTTTCGGTTCGAGAAAGTTTTGTAGGATCCACGGTCACGCCGCCTTTGCCACCGCCATACGGCAAACCCATCACCGAATTTTTCACCATCATCAGCGCCGCTAAGCCCACGACCTCGCCGATTGTAACGTCTTGGTGGTATCTGATCCCACCCTTGTAAGGGCCCAGGGTCGAATTGTATTGCACGCGGTAACCCGTGTAGACTTTGACTGAATAGTCATCCATGCGAGCCGGTACCGCCAAGATGATGCAACGTTTTGGTCTTTTCAGCCGTTGTAAAACATTGGGATCGCACTTTATCAATTTTCCGGCCTCTTCGATGCTTTGAAGGGCGTTTAAAAATAGGGGGTGATTGAGATGGACATCTGTGTCCGCGATTCCCAATTCTTTGGCGCTGATCGACTCCGCTGGTTCTTTCACTGAGTGCTCCTGACTAAAAAAAGATAAGCTCTTAATCTACTGAAACGGAATCAGTAAAGTAAGTGCTCTTGCCCTGAGTTAAAGAGCCTCATTGAAGTCCGACTTGGCCTAAGGTAGAGATCTTCTCGCATGCTGACTTGCGCCAGGATTCTGCTCACTTTGCTTTTTTCATCCACCAGTTTTGCGGTTTCCTCCCTGCAGTGGGACACGCTTTCCAGCGAGTTTCTAACTTTGAACGAAGTCGTGCCCGTTGATCGCACCTGGTTTCGTATGCAGGCCGGGGAATCCACGGCGTTGGGATACGATGCCGGTTTGCAATTCCAGGATCACGTGCCCAAAGAATGCCGGTGGGCCAATTTTAAGCTTCAAAATCCAAGCCTTGAAATCAGCGTTTTGACCGCAAAATACCTGCAAACCTGCGAGACCCAACTAAGAAATGAAAGTTGGGGTTGGTGGGAAGATTACTACCGCACGATGTTTGTGCGAATTAAAATTAGCGAGCACCCTTACATGAAACGGGTGCTGCTGCGGCTCCCAAATGGGTATCAACAGCCCGGTTTGTTAGCACTGAAAGATTCAAAAACACGGCGGCCTTTGATTATATTCCGAGCAGGTATTTTTGGGAATTCGGTCGATATCCAAGCCGAGCGCCATCTGATCATGCAATTGTTTGAACAAGGACCTTTCAATCTGCTTTTTTTAGACAGCGCCACAAGTCCTGAAACGGTGAAGTGGAACGTCAGATACACCGCCGGTGGCCTGGACGAGGGCTTGCAAAATTATCAGATCGCGGAACGATTGACGCGAGAACGAGAACCCCTCAGTCAGCTCATCGAGGGCATTCATTTTCTGGGTCTGTCTATGGGGGGTCACAGCCTGTGGATGACTCTCGCTCTCAACGAGGTGAATAAGTCGGTGGTGAAAAGTGCATTGGCGATTTGTCCTTTGGTTCAGTTTGAAAAAACTTTTAACAAGCATAAATCCAATGTTTTCATGAATCTGTGGGCTTATTTCCGACTCAGTCTTCTGCGTGATCGCGTCGGGGGTCTCACCATGTTCAATTTCTTGAGTGACTCGTTCCAATCTGTTTCCCAGGGCTACAAAGGCCCCATCACGGACGACGCTAAAGTTGTGTTTCCGGTCGCCGAAGGGTTCCGCAAGGACGATTATTTTATGGGGAATAATTTAATTCCTTTGCTTAAATCCATCCGCGTTCCGGTCACGGCTTTTTTTGCGATGCAGGAAACTTTGGTTCCCTATGATCTCAACTTTGAGTTTCTGAAAAAAGAAACAACGGCGATACCTAATTTTCATTTGTTTTCATTGCCGAAGGGTTTTCATTGCACTTTTCCGGGCGCTTATGACTGGGATCAATTCTCGGCTATGGTGCGAGATCAATTTTTAGCGCGAGAGCCTGAACTGGAAAAAAAGTATCACCAGATTTCGCAGTTTTTGCCGGTCCCCGCCGATGAGATTCCCGATGATCCCGTGCTTAGGGTCCGAGCCACCGTAGGGGATCAAGATCTTGAAGTTAGTTTTTTAAGTCGTGGCGGGACAACTGTTTTCTCGAGAGTTGCACTCCAGAAATTAGATTGGGCCACGGCCGAGCGCATACGCAGCGAAACCGAAGCGCGCGCACTCATTCGCTGGGCGCGCACGAATATCAGCTTAGAAAAAAATCCTTCGCCCAAGTTGACTTGGAAAAACCTTAAAGCAAGTCCCTAAAAAATTCGGAACGGTCCGCCAAAGTTTGGACATAAGAAGCCACGTCCTGTTGCAAATGAGTTGGAAAATTGCTGAGCGGCTGGATATGTTCGTTTGGAACATAACGAAAAGTTAAGTTGATCCGTCGTGTTTTAAAGTCCGGCACACCCTTGGCGAAATCAAATCCGCCTTTTTTCTCCACGCGCTGCACCCGATGAAATAATTTTTTCTTGTACTGCTCGCCGCCGAATATTTGCAAAGAATTGTCCTCGAGCCACATTTGTTTGACGACCTGGCTTTGTCCGGCCTTTGAAAAGCTGGAAACAAACTGAAACAAAGCTTTTTCCCCAAAAGACAGCGAAGCCACGGGTCCCGGTTCAAAATCTTTGTGTTCTCCCACGCGGGCGACATCCATCCACTTTTCGCCCTCTTTTTTAGAACCATAATAATTAACCAGACAAGTGTTAAGATGCCAGCCGCGCGGGATGTCTCGCTCGGGGATTTCAGAGCGAGTTAGATTTTCGATGCGGTCCACAATGGCCGCAAGATTCCGGGGATAGGGCTCGGCTTCAACACAGCGAAAATCAATTCCCCTCGGGGGATGATAATAATTCAAACAAGCAAACTGCCAGTTCCCGAGCCAATAGACGGGACGAAGCAATCCGCGGTTTATTTGGCCCAATGGTGGAGGATTGCTTTTGGAATAACGCATTTCCCAAATGGGGTTTAAACTTTCCAGAAATGAAATCAGTTCTTTTACTTCCCCAGCCTGAAGGTAGTCGGGACGGTAGATCAAATTTGACATTCGGGATTGATATCTGGTCTGATCCCGGTATGTCAAAACACCCTTCAACCGCGCAATTATCGGTACCTTTTTTCAAAGTCGATGCGGCTCTAAAATTGAAGTTGAGTCAGGGACTTTCTCGATTTGCGAACCAAAATATTTTAATTTTGGGCGACGTGGGGCTTGATGAATACGTGATGGGCCGGGTGCAGCGAATTAGCCCCGAAGCGCCGGTGCCCGTGCTCGAGGTTGAAAGCGAAGACAAACGATTGGGACTGGCTGGCAATGTGGCTCAGAATATCGAAACGCTGGGCGGGAAGCCCTACTTGGTTTCGGTCATCGGGCACGACGAGGGCGCCGAAAAGCTAAAATCCCTGTGCCAAAGCCAGGGTTTAACAACGGAACACATGATTGCGGACGCTCAGCGCCCCACGACCCGAAAAGCCAGAATTATGGCCAGCCACAATCACATCGTGCGCGTGGATTACGAATCTCGAAAATTTCTTTCCCCAGAAACCGAAAAGAAAGTTCTTTCCAAAGCCAAAGACTTAATGAGCCAAATGAGTGCGGTTGTGATCGAAGATTACGGCAAAGGATTTTTTACTCCCAATTTGATGAGGTCCCTGGTGGCCCTGGCCCATCAAATGAACAAGCCCATCTACGTTGATCCGCACCGCTCCAACCAAGCTGGGTTTTACAAGGGCGTGACACTTATTAAGCCCAATTTTGAAGAGGCTCTGGCTTTAACCGGAATTACCTATGATGACTTGCGAGATTCACCCGATCGCATTTTAGAAGTGGGAAAGGCTCTGCTGGAACAAACCGAAGCCCATCAAGCCGTCGTCACCCGGGGTAAAGACGGTATGCTTATTTTTGAAAAAGACAAAGCCGTCCAGGTTCCCACGTTTGCCCGCAAAGTTTTTGATGTGACGGGTGCGGGAGATACCGTGATCGCCGCTTTAACGATGGGTTTGGCCAGTGGGTTTTCCCTCGAAGAATCTGCGGTGCTTGCCAACCTGGCTGCGGGAGTGGTTGTTGCCCAAATCGGCTGCGTGCCCTGCACTTTGAATGAATTGAAAGCGAGTTTACAAGATTAGCAACAAAGCACTTTGGATTTTTTTAGGACTAATGCTTTTGATCGGCGCTGTTAGCGCGATTTTTGGCGGTGTGCTAAAAACTGAGGGGAATTGGACTGTTTTTGAATCCAAAGAAGCGCAGTTTAACGTGCTTTTTCCCAAGCCCCCCGAAATCCAAAGCCAAAAAGTTTTAACCACCGTCGGTCCGACAGATTCTCAGGATTTTCGCGTCACTTTGCAGAAAGGCCACCTCACTTACTCGGTCGGTCATATTGAATACCCTGCGGGCACAATGATCGACCACAAACAAGCGACGGAGGGTGTGGTCACCGCTCTGGTGGGTCAATTCAAAGGCGTGATGGAGCTTCAAAGTCAAAATTCCGTAGTCGGGAAATCTTATCCCGCGATGGAAATTATTTTTAAGGGTTCGGACGCGGGAGCCAGGGTTTGGATGGTTTTGAACGGGGTTCATCACTATCAAATTTCCGTTTCGGGCAAACAAAGTTACGTCGACGACCCGCAGACAAACGAGTTTTTAAATTCTTTTCAGCTTCGAAGTAATCAATGATCCGATCTCTACTTCTCTCATTTATTTTGTGGCCGGTTTTTTCATTTGCGGGCGTGCCTTCCCAGGACATTTCCGAAATGGCGAATCAAATTGTCTCTCAGACCAATATCTTCCGCGCTCAAAATGGATTGTCTCGGCTTTCAATTGACCAGGTTTGCACTGCAGCCAGTCTGGATCACGCCCGAGATATGGCTGAAAATGCTTACTTCAGTCACACGGGACAAGACGGCAGTTCCCCGCGGGAACGTTATCAGCGAAGAAATGCCGCCCAGAACAAGGTCACGGTGACTTCCGAAAACATCGCCACCGGAAATGCCACCAGCGCCATTGGGGCGATGAGAATGTGGAAGAATTCGGCGGGTCACCGTGCGAATTTGCTCCGAGACGTCAGTCAGGTTGGGGTGGGTGTCGCGCGGGGAACCTGTTCTTGGGGTGGGACTTGCACTTACTTTGTTCAGTGTTTCTCGAAACATTGATCTAAGTCCTTGAAATTAAATGTATTTCATACAGAGCCTGCACTCCCGATGGTGATTCGATGGTGATTACAAGTGGACTGTGATAGAAATCCGGCACTGTGAAAAACACTGCAACGACCCCCATCTTGCCGAACATTTATGGACTTCGTCTTGAAGAGCTCAAAGAGCTACTCAAAACGCAGGGCAAAGAGAAATTTCGTGCCCAGCAGCTCTACAAATGGGTGTATGAGCATCGCGTAACCGATTACGAACAGATGACCAACCTGGCAAAAACGTTTCGCGACGACTTAAAACACAAGCTCGACATTGCATTGCCAAAAGCCACGACCCATTTGGTTTCTGTCGACGGGACCGAAAAGTTTTTGTTCAAGATGTTCGACGGCCTGACGGTCGAAGCCGTCTTGATTCCCTCGGACGAGCGCTTAACTTTGTGTTTGTCTTCGGAAGTGGGATGCAACATGGCTTGCACCTTTTGCTTTACCGGAAAGCAAAAACTAAAACGTCGACTCCTCGCACACGAAATCGTCGGGCAGTTCATGCACATTGAAGATTCTTTGCGCCAAACCAATCGCAAGGTTTCCAATATCGTGTTTATGGGAATGGGCGAGCCCTTGGACAATCCGGACGAGGTCTTTCGTTCGATTGACATCATTCACGAACCATTTGGTCGGAATCTTTCTCGTAAGAAAATCACCGTTTCGACTTCGGGTCTGATTCCGCAGATGCACAAAGTGATCATCAGCAAAACGCGGTTGGCGGTTTCACTGAACGGCTACGATGACGCCAGTCGAACGTTGGTCATGCCGATCAATAAAAAATATCCTCTTAAAGATTTGCTCGCCGAATGCCGTCGGTATACTGACCTGACCGGAGAGCGAGTGACTTTCGAGTACGTTTTGCTCAAGGGCGTGACCGATCAGGTCGAGCATGCGCGCAAGCTTTGGAAATTGGTTTGGAATATTCCCTGCAAAATAAATATTATTCCTTTTAATGAGCATCCCGGATCGGATTATGTTCGACCCGACGACTTAACGGTGCAGGCTTTTCATACAGAATTGGTCCGACTGGGCGCTCATGTGTTGTTACGCCGCACGATGGGCCGAGATATTTTTGCTGCTTGCGGCCAATTGACTTCGGAGTTTGAAAATAAGCCGGTGAACATGGATATTTCAAATTCACGCCTTGGTGGAACTACGGAACAATCCGGCTGGGGCCAACTGGAGAACACAACAAATGTCTGAAATTTTGGTCGTCGGAAGTCTGGCTTACGATTCTATTGAAACTCCCTCGGGAAAAGTCGATCGAGCCTTGGGAGGTTCAGCAAATTATTTTTCTCTGGCGGCCTCTCTCGACGCAAAAGTGCGGGTGGTCGGCGTGGTCGGGGAAGATTACGGAAGCGGCGATACCGAGCTTTTGAAATCGCGCGGGGTTGATTTAACGGGCGTGCAGAAAGTGGCGGGTAAGACCTTTCACTGGTCGGGATTCTATGCGGGCGATATGAATGAAGCCCAAACGCGAGCGACCGAGCTCAATGTTTTTGCTGATTTTAATCCCCAGTTGCCGACAAGCTATCGCGATTCGAAGATTGTGTTTCTAGCCAACATTTCTCCGGATCTGCAATTGAAGGTTCTGGAGCAAGTGGAAAAGCCAATTTTTGTGGGCATGGACACGATGAATTTTTGGATTACCTCGAAGCTTCCTGACTTGAAAAAGGTTTTAAAAAAAGTCGACGTCGTTTTAATCAACGAAGGCGAAGCCATGATGCTGACGGGGGCAGGGAATGCGGTTGAAGCGGCGCCGCGCCTGTGTGAAATGGGACCCCAAGCGGTGGTGATTAAGCGGGGAGAGTACGGTTTTTTGATGTTCACGCGTGAAAATGGTTTCTTCGTGATGCCGGCGTTTCCGATGCCAACGGTTGTTGATCCCACGGGTGCGGGCGATACTTTTGCGGGAGGCTTCTTTGGGTATCTGGCCGCAGCTCTTTCCGGTTCTAATACTGGTCTTCATAAAAAACCGACTTTTGACGATCTTAAGAAGGCCGCAATTCACGGAACTTGCCTGGCCAGCTTCACCATTGAAGACTTCAGCGTTAAAGCCTTGGCGAAAGTCCAGAAGTCCGAGCTCAGCATGCGAAAAACTGCCTACCTCAAGGTCGTTACTCCTTAATTTCTGTGGGTTATCTGCCGATAACCTTTCTAGAGATGTCCAAAACAAAAAAAAGCCGTACGGCCGACAAGTTAATTGATTCGGTATTGAGTGACTTAAACGAAGACGAAAAAAAGTCTTCCGACGAAGTCAGCAATCCGTTTTTGGATGCACTCCGCGAAACGCGCAGTGAAGCCTCGGGCACAAATCCGGGATATCCCTTTCCGGAACCTCAAGAATCCGCAATCAACGATCCTCCGGAGGGTTTGGTTCAAAAGCCCAAGAAAACCGTTGAAGCCATTTTGGTTCCCAAGAGCGATGCGTCCCCCCAGCTGGTCGATGCCAAACGCGTCGATGCCAAATTGGCCCCCCAAATTCCACCAATTCCTGTGCCCGAGGACTCAGCAACGATGCAATTGCGAGACTCCACCGAGAGCGAAAAAGACTCTGACAGAACCGATTCGACCCAGTCGGCCGGCCTGAGCACAAATCTAACGGATCGCACTCAGCCGATGGCTGGGCTGCAGCGCCAGGGAGCTTCTCCGGTCAAAGCGGCCTTTGGCTACGGCAGGCCTTCGGGACGCGATATTTCTTCGGGGCTTGGCGGAAATTCGGATGCGCAAATGGTGCAGGCCGAAAACTTGCGATTGGCGCAGACCCGAATTTTAGAACTCGAAAACGAAGCTGAAAAATTACGTCAGGAGAACGAGCTTTTAACGGCGGCGGGAACGATCGCCAAAACACGTCTTGATGAGCTCACCGAAAAAATCCATGCGGTGGAACGATCAAAGATGGATACCATCGAGCAGAGCTCTTTGGAGATGAAAATCCTGCGGGAAAGTCTTCAGGACCGCGATCGTGAAATGAACAAAGCAAAGCGCAAGGTCGAAGAGCTTGAAACGCGTTTAAATTCTGATCTGAAGAAAATCCGAGCCCGCGAGCGCGAGCTGGAAAATCGTCTGGAATTGTCCCGCTTGGAAAAAACAGCCCTGGTTCGCTCCAAGGACGAAAATATTTTAGATTTGAAGCGCAAAATGGATCTGATGTCCTCGGAGCTCGAGAACTACAAGCAACGCACGGGTGAACTGCAAGAGAAAATTGACAATCAGCATGATCAGATTGGTCGCACGGTGCGAGCCCTTCGCCTGGCTCTAACCAACCTAGAGTCCAGCGATTCGATGAGCGACGCTGTACTTCCCATGAAAAAAGCAGAATGATAGCGCGATGGAATTGGCCCCCCAGTCGGTAGAAAAATCCACAGGTAGAAAAAGAGTCAAAGTCGTCATCTCGGATTTGCATTTGGGCAAAGGACGTATTTTGCCCGACGGCGGGATGAATTCGCTCGAAGAATTTTATTTTGGCGACAAGCTGGTCGAATTTATTAATTACTACACCTCGGGTTTGTTTGCCGAAAATGACGTCGAGCTGATCATTAACGGCGACTTTTTAAATTTCTTGCAGGTGGATTTTAAGGGGCATTTTCTAACGGTGCTCACCGAAGGCGTTTGCTTGGATATTTTAAAAAGCATCGTCGAAGGCCACGTTAAGGTTTTTAAAGCGATGTCGGAATTTGGGGCTAAACCGGGCAATACCATCACTTACGTGGTGGGGAACCATGACATGGCTATGCTGTGGCCGGCCTGCCGAGAATTTTTAAATCAAGTCGTGGGCACTTCGATTCGCTACAAAAACATTGTTTATTTTTTTGATGGGGTTCACATCGAGCACGGTCACATGCACGAAGCCGCCAACCGCATGGATCCGCGTCGTTTCTTTTTAAAGAAAGATCTGGTGGAGCCAATTTTGAATTTGCCTTTTGGCAGTCATTTTTTTGTCGATCTGGTTTTAAAAATCAAAGCCAAGTATCCCTTTGTGGATAAAATTCGACCCTTCAACCGTATGATGCGTTGGGCACTTTTTAATGAAACTTGGATGACTATTCGATCTCTGGCTCAGACTTTGCGTTATCTGCTAAAAACCGTGCTGGTTTCGGATCCGCGCCGTCAAATTAGTTTCAAAAGATTAGTTAACATTGTGCTGGAAAGTGCGATTTTTCCGGACCTGGGCGGAGCCGCTAAAAAGATTTTGCAAGACGACCGCGTGCACACGGTCATCTTTGGTCATTCGCACGTTTATCAATATCGCCAGTGGGGACAGGGAAAAGAGTATTTTAACACGGGAACTTGGACTGAGATTACCTCGCTGGATGTCGTTTCTTTGGGAAAGATCACAAAGTTAACTTACATCTTTATCGAATACCCCGAAGACGGCTCGCGCCCCCGTTGCCGCTTGAAAGAGTGGCGGGGATACCATCGCATCGAAGAAGACGTTGCCGTCAGTTAATCCATCTATTACGTTAGCCCCATGATTAAGCTCCTGGGGCCCTCAAATAATTACTCAACCACCCAATATCAACAGGCCGAGGCCGGCTTAAACCAAGTTTTGGAAAATAAATCTGTTGGTTTTTGGCAAATTCCGGGGCGGCCCGAACTTATCGCAGAGATCGAACAGCAGGCCAAGCGCTTGCAAAGCTTCTCGGGAAAACTATTTTTATTTGGAGTGGGCGGGAGCTCTCTCGGTCCCCAAATGATTAATGATTTGTTTTCGACACATCAACGGCAAGTGATTGTTTGCGACAATGTTGATCCCGCCATGCTCGCAAAGCTTTGGGGACCGCCCGAATCTTTGAAGAATTGCAGCTTTTTATTTATCTCCAAGTCGGGTTCGACTTTGGAGACCTTGGTTTCTTTACAGAAACTAAATGAACATTTGGCGAAAACAGATTCTGCTTGGGCAAAACGAGCCCTGGTGATCAGCGAAAACAAAGTCAATTCGCTCACCACTTGGGCTAAAGACAACCAAGTGCCGATTTTGCCAATGCCCCAGGATGTGGGCGGGCGTTTTTCGGTTTTGACCTCGGTCGGAATGCTGACCGCCAGTTACGTTGGGCAAAAGATCAGCGATTTTCA
>JAYUPS010000181.1:0-9251 GCA_043759945.1 Bdellovibrio sp. | reverse complement strand
ACAAAAACGCCGAGGCAGTGCCGACTGGCAACAGATTCGAAACTTGCGGAGAGAAATTTCTATTCCCGTTATCGGCAACGGAGACATCCAAACATCCGACGACGTTCTGGAAATGATTCAAGAAACCAATTGCGATGCGGTGATGGCCGGTCGAGCTCTTGCCGCCAGGCCCTGGATGGTGTGGCAATTGGCCGAATCTTTGGGCTGTCCGGCGCCGGCTGGCAAAGTCGGGAAAGCTCCCCGCACGGCCCTCGACGAGGGTGCCGAATACGGTCGCAGTTTGGTCGCTTGGCTTGAAGTTGCCGAAAAGCATTTTGTTCCCGAGCAGGTCCTGAGAAAGTTCCGCTTTCACGTGCGCACGACCTCGGTGTGGCTTGCTTTTGGACACACGCTGATGTCGCTGACCTTCCAAGTCCAAAATTTGCCGGAGCTCAAAGAAAAACTGCATGATTTTTTCCTGCAGGAACAGGAGATGGTGCCAAGGACACAGCTACGGGAGTAGCTCAAAGACCAGCTACGGGAGTAGCTTAATAACCAGCTACGGGAGTAGCTTGTCGAGCTCGCCGGATTCGTCCAGTGCTTTTAAATCCTGATACCCACCAATCATCTTGTCGTTGATAAAAATCATCGGAAACGTGCGCCAGCCAGTTTCATTTTTAAGCCGCATCATCTCATTGGGCTCATCGGTTAGATCCTTCTCCAGAAATTCGATGCCTTTGTCTTTCAGGAAATTTTTTGCGGCCACACAATAGGGGCAGGGAACTTTAGAATAAATCATCACTTTAGCCATTTAAGTCTCTCCCAGTTTGCAAATATGCTCGAATTCAAGCTCACTCACGGGCGTCACAGACAGTCGGGTGCCCGGCTGCAGTAAAACCATTTTTTTTAAGGTGGGTTCCTTTCTGAGCTTGTCGAGGGGAATCAGCGACTTAAATTCTTTCTCAAAAGCCAACCGAACGCAAAACCATCGGGGAGCCTGGGGACTGGATTTGGGGTCGAAATACTCGGACTTTATATCAAACTGGGTCGGATCGGCCACGACCTCTTGGTGAACGGTCGCCAGGCCCGCAACGCCCGGGGGTTCGGCGCTCGAGTGGTAAAAGAGCACACGGTCTCCGGTTTTCATCGCTTTCATATGATTTCTGGCCAGATAATTACGCACACCCTCCCACAACGAGACTTTATCGCGCTTCAGGTCCTGAATCGAAAAAACGTTGGGTTCGGATTTCATGAGCCAGTAGTTCGTCATAGGGTCTGCAAAATTCTCGTTTTCAACCTAGAGAGTCAAGTCTTTCATTCGGAGGCAAACTTCCGTACGCTGTCGTGATGCAGAGATGGGCGTTTATTTCGGGGGCTACGGCAGGGATCGGATGTGCAACAGCCGCACTACTTGCCCGTCAGGGTTACAATCTTATTTTGAATGGACGAAGAAAAGATCGCCTGCAGGAAATCTCTGCGCGGCTCATTTTGGAAAATAAAATTGAGGTCAACTTAGCGGGGTTTGACGTTTCCGATCTGAAAGCTGTGAAAGAATATTTCGCGACCAATCCGGAAGTTGCCAAGAAAACCGAAGTTCTAATTAATTGTGCGGGTCTGGCCAAAGGAATCGATAAATTACAAAATTCTGAAATGGCGGATTGGGATGAAATGATCGACACCAACGTGAAGGGTCTTTTGTATCTGACACGTCTGATCTTACCGCAAATGATCGCGCAAAAACGGGGACACATCGTTAACCTGGGTTCGGTTGCGGGACGCTGGACTTATCCTTCGGGCGCGGTCTACGCCGCAACAAAATTTGCGGTGCGGGCCCTGAGCGAGGGTCTGCGCATGGATCTTATGGGGACCCCGATCCGGGTTACTAACATTGAGCCGGGTATGGTCGAAACGGAATTTTCGCTGGTTCGCTTGGGTTCGCAACAAAAGTCCGACCAGGTTTACCAAGGGATGAAACCTTTGAGCGCGCAAGACATCGCCGAAACCATTCTGTGGACCCTGGATCGTCCGGCGCACGTGAATATTCAAGAACTTGTGATTTTCCCGACGGCCCAAGCGGCTGTGGGACAAGTGTATAGGAGCTAAAGAGTTTATGAGTGGTAAATTTCGAATCGAAAAAGACACGATGGGCGAAGTCAAAGTACCCGAGGACAAGTTTTGGGGGGCGCAAACGCAGCGTTCAATTGAAAATTTTAAAATCGGTGGGGATCGTTTTCCGCGCGAAATGATCAAAGCTCTTGGTGTCTTGAAAAAGTGCGCGGCTCTAACAAATCAAAAGCTGGGATTGCTCGACGCAAAAAAAACGAAAATGATTGTTCAAGCGGCCGACGAGGTCATCACGGGAAAACTGGACGAACATTTTCCTTTGGTGGTTTGGCAAACGGGTTCGGGCACTCAGACCAACATGAACAGCAACGAGGTCATCGCGAATCGCGCCATGAACCTGATGTCGATAGCTCTGCCGAGCAAAGAGATTCATCCCAACGATGACGTCAACAAGGGTCAAAGCTCCAACGACACTTTCCCCACTGCGATGCACATTGCGGTGGCCGATCAAATCCATCATCGATTGATTCCGATGGTGGAAGTTCTGCACAAATCTTTGGTAAAAAAACAGAAAGAGTTTGAGTCCATCGTTAAAATTGGTCGGACCCATTTGATGGACGCGACACCCTTAACCCTGGGCCAAGAGTTTTCGGGCTATGCCACCCAGGTGAAGCACGGACTAGTTCGGATCAAAAACACCTTGCCGCATTTGCATGAACTTGCCATTGGCGGAACGGCAGTGGGCACAGGGCTAAATACCCATCCCAAGTTTGCGGTCGCGGTGAGTGAGAACATTGCTTTTGAGACAAAAATTCCCTTTGTTAGCGCGGAAAATAAATTCGAGGCTCTCGCCAGCCACGACGCTTTGGTCGAGGTCAGTGGCGCCCTAAAAACCCTGGCGGTTTCATTGATGAAAATTGCCAACGACATTCGTCTTTTGGGAAGTGGTCCGCGCAGTGGTTTTGGTGAACTGCAGTTGCCAGAAAACGAGCCGGGATCTTCAATAATGCCGGGCAAAGTAAATCCCACCCAAAGCGAGGCTATGACCATGGTCTGCGCTCAGGTGATCGGCAATGACGTGGCGGTGTCGGTCGGGGGCATGAACGGCCATTTTGAATTAAATGTCTTTAAACCTGTCATCGTGTTTAATGTTCTAAACTCGGTGCGATTAATCGCCGATGCCTGCGAGAGCTTTTCGAAAAATTGTGTCGAGGGAATCGAAGCAAATCGTGGCCGGATTCAAGAACATTTGGACAATTCCTTGATGCTGGTTACGGCATTGAATCCCCACATCGGTTATGACAAAGCGGCACAGATCGCAAAAACGGCGCACAAAAACGGAACAACCCTGAAACTTGAGGCCGTGAAACTGGGGTTCTTAACGAACGAACAATTTGACCAGTGGGTCAAGCCCGGGGAGATGGTTCACCCGCTCAAGGACGACGGAAAATAATCTTATGGCGACGATGATGAACTCTCTTTTACAAAAAGCAAAATGGATGGAGTTGTACCATCAGGGCATTATTCGACCTTACGTGTTTGTGCGGCCCGAAAACCGCATACCCAATCCGGGATCAAGACACCGACTGGATTGGTTTCCCGTGGAGCCTATCTATAAAGATCCGCTCGATATCGATAATCTTGAATTTGCCGAGCAGATTTACCACTTGGAAAACAGCGCTTTTGGCCCTGCAAATTTGGCCATTCCGCGCTGGGTGTTTTACGACTGCGCGGCCATGCCTGGTTTTGTTGCGGGTTTTGCGATGAAAACAAAGTTTCTGCCCGATTCGGTAAAAAAAGTCATGCGCTGGAAAGAGGACCACGAATGGACTCCACTTTCGCTTTTTATAATTATCCCGACGATGAAAAAGGGCGAATGGGTGGCGCACAATCTTTGCGCCGTTAATTCCCTGCTGCCGGAAGCGGATCGGTTTTACGGTTTGGGCTTTCTATCCAAGGCTTTCGGATTGTGGTACGCCAACGTGGATTCTTGCTGCGGGATGACCCAGTGGGGAAACACCGCGATCAAACTTCACAGCCATTATGGTCATTTGCAAATTTTAACTTCCTACACCCCGGTACATACTTTTGCCGAAACAATCACCTATCGAAGTGAAGTTGATGTCGAGTGTTGGGAAAAGTTTTTCTCGAAAGAAACTGATTTTGGATTTTTAGAAAAGTATGAGCCGAGTGGGCTTTTTGTGGATCCCAAAAGTGCCCAAAGTCAGATTGATCTCCAGCGAAAAATACAGACTGGACAGGGTCCTTATTATTTAAGTGCAGCCGAAGTGGCATCGAAGAACCTAAGCGAGAAATTATCGGTTTACCGATTGAAAGGAAATCATGGCTGAAGAAACATTGCCGTCCGTGGCGAAATCGATTTTTGTGGATTGCAAAAAATGTGGGGAGGAGCGCTATCATACGGTGATCGCTCACACGACGGCGACCTCGGCAAAGTTAAAATGCGAAGTCTGTGGAGCGTCCAAAACTTACAAAGTCGGAGCAGCGGCTAAGAAAGCCAAAGCGCCCAAAGCTCCCAAAGAACCCAAAGTTCCGGGCGCGGCCAAAGCCGCTCGCGAAGCCAACGCGAAAGTTGCCAAGTCGACCGCGCATCGGTCCGAGTATGAAAAGCTTGTCGCGGTCAACGCGGGGGATACTCACAAATACAATATGAAGGGCAACTTCAAAGCCAACGACAAATTGGATCATCCGAAGTTCGGCTTGGGAGTCATCAAAAGTAGTTTTGTCGATAAAATCGAAGTGATTTTTGAAGATGAAACTCGCAGTTTGGTTCATAATCGTCAGTAGCGCGTGCTCTTTAACTCGCCGATTTTTATATTATTTTTAATCGTGATCCTGGGAGTTTACTACTCCCTACCGCAGAGCTATCGCAAGCTGGCTCTGCTGGCGTCTGGCATTTCGTTTTATTCTTTCTGGGACTGGCGTTTTGCCGTCCTGCTAGGTCTATCGACGGGATTAGATTACCTGTGCGCGCAGAAAATTGAAGACTCCAAAGAAATCTGGAAGAAAAGATTTTTTCTGTTTTTTTCGGTCAGCGTCAGTCTTTCGATTTTGGGATTTTTCAAATACTTCCAATTTGCTTACGACAATTTGTCCCATGTTTTTGGCTGGATGGGTTTGCCCCTGGCCACGATCACTTTTCAGATCATTTTGCCGGTAGGGCTGTCGTTCTGCACTTTGCAAAGCATCGGTTACGTGATTGATGTTGCTCGGGGACACGCGAAGGCGGCCCGGAGCCCGGTGCTTTATGCCAACTTCATTTCTTTTTTTCCCCAGCTGGTCGCGGGTCCCATCGACAAGGCCAATGAACTCATGCCGCAATTGGCGGCCTTGAAATCCTTTGATCGCCGTTGGCTTCGCCCGGCCCTTGTTTTGATCATTATGGGATTTATCAAGAAAGTTTGGATTGGCGATCCGCTCGCGATGGTCACCGATGAGATTTTTTTAAATTCTCATGAAAAGTCAGCCTTTGATTTGTGGATCGGCGCAATTTCGTTTTCATCCCAAGTGTATTTTGATTTTTCGGGTTACAGCGACATCGCGCGCGGTCTGGCCCAACTTTTTGGCGTGACCTTGATTAATAATTTTCGGCAGCCTTTTTTGTGCACCAGTCCCCGGGATCTTTGGAGCAAATGGCATATTTCACTCAATCTGTGGGTGCAAAGTTATCTTTATCACCCGATGGGTGGCAGCCGAGTGTCCCGGCCAAGAGCCCATTTCAATACCGTCTTTGCAATGACGGTGATTGGCTTATGGCACGGGGCCACTTGGAATTTTGTGTTTTTTGGTTTTTTTCACGGCGTATCGATCACTTTAGAAAGAATATTTTTTCCAAAGTTCAAGCCCAATAAATTCACCGCGGTTATTGGGGGAACTTATGCAATTGTTGTTTGGCTGGTGCTTTCGGTGTTTTTTCGGGCCACCAGTCTGGAACAAGCCACCAGCTACATCCGGGACATGTGGACGCGGGATTTTAATGTTCATCCGCAGGGGCTTAGTTTTATTTTGCTTTTGGCCGTGGTTTACTTTTTGATAGATGGAATAACGAAATGGAAGGGGGAGTTTTTTATTTTAAAGACGTCCTGGGTCTATCAATATTTCTTTTTCTTCCTGGGCATTGCGGTCACCTTGTTTTTGCTTTTTAATAGCACTCAGCGGCCTTTTGTATACTTTCAATTTTAGGGGCAAAATGAAATCACTTTTGCTAAAAGTTTTAGTCCCAATTTTTATTTGCAGTTTGGTCACTTTGGTTTTTGGAGAATTTGCGTTTCGCACGGTTTCTCGTCTGACAAATTCCTCGATTTACTGGGCGTTTCATTACCAATCTTTAATGGCTGAGCCCGCGGGGTCAGCTGCGTCGGAGAGATGGTCGCTGCATATCCCGTCTTTGGAGAAGTCTTTTTACGGTCATCCGTTTTTAACCAACTCATTGGGACTCAGAGATTCAGAAATCGATTCTGCATCCCCCGGCAATCTTTTATGGCTCGGCAGTTCGGTGGCTTTGGGTTGGGGATTGCCCGAAGAAAAAAGACTGTCCACTTTGCTAAAATCAAAATTTTTACCGCTGAAAATTGTGAACGCGGGGGTCGCAAATCACCGGGCGGCCGAGCATTTTCAGACCTATGAATTTTTGAAATCACACGTTCGGCCCAAACAGGTGATTTTAATGCTCCATCCGAACGACGTGCTCCCTGTTGGGCCACGATCCCCGCGGTGGCTTCGACATTCCCTATTGCTGGCAAGCCTGTACACCGTTGGATCAAATTATTTCAGCTCCAAAGAAGAAACCACTATGAATTTGGAATGGCTGATTAGACTGGCGCGAGCTTGCGAACAAGATCAGGTGCCCTTTAAAATTTTAATCCCGCCAGAGTTGGCCGGAACTGGCCCCGAGATGGATCGAGGCCTGGATAATTTAGTAGAGCAAATCAAACAAGTCCGGATTTTGGTGGACGTTGTGCCCGTCTCGGCTTTGGGAAAGCACCAGAACTTGCTCAAAAATTTATGGATTACGCCGCAGGATCCGCACGGGAATGCGGAATATCAGGAGCTGGTGGCGCGCTACTTGATTGAAAACTCGGCGCCCTAGTTAACCTAGGAAAAAATCAGCGGGACCGTAATGCGAGTTGTTCCGCGAGCTGTGCTAAATTCCAGTTCACGATAAATTTTTAGAATTTGATTTAAGAATAATTTGGGCTCTTGACCGAATTGATCTCGCAAGGTCTGAGAGAAAAATTGAGCGGAACGCACTTTGCCATTAGGTCCAACGACCAGGCCAATGGATAAAGTTCCCCACAGTCTTTGGTCACCCATCAAAGTGACGACCTGATCAAAACCCTGATTCAGTATTTTTTCAGTTTTGGCGGGCGGCAAATAGCCATCAATAAAAGTTTTTGGATTCGAAAACCAGCCGTGGATGACCAAGCGCCCCTCGCGAGGGTCTTGGGTCCCCGAAACGGTTGCTACACCGTGGGGAATGCGCGGATCAAAAACGCAAAGCTGATTCGTTCTCGGTTTCACCAGTTCAACGATACCCCGGTACTCGTTGTCGTCGTGACCGCCTGAATTTTGCCAATAATTAAGAACGTGGTCTTTCAGAAGCATCGTTTCGCCGCCCCGAAATCGGGGTGACTTGGGACTGAGCGAATAAACAAAAGCCCATGGGCCGTGGGGAACGTCGGAATGAAGCTTCTGCTCGCAGCCCTCGATGTAACAGCTCAGCCACGGAGGCGAAATGTCCCAACAACCCAAATTGCGTCGTCCCCACATCACCAAATCTCTGTGAATTTTCATGTAAGTTGATTTTGGAAAGTATTCGTAAGCTGGGGTGCGCAGCAAAGTGTATTGATCGGGCACGTGCCAGTAATCCCAAACAAATCGTCGGGAGCTTAATGCTTTGGGATCCCCAAACTGGGAGTCAAAATAGTTCCTTAATTCTTTCGAATTGGAGCTAAAATTTGCTACTTTCAAAATGCTTTTCATGGCTAACACTGTATGCCACACTTGAGATCATGAAGGAACGTGTAATTTTTGGAGCGACTTCGAATGTCGGAACCGCAGTGGCTCGAGCTTGGGCGGCGAAAAAAGATCGCATCACCATTGTCGGTCGAAGCGGAGAGAAGCTTGCGATTTTAGCCAAAGACTTGCAGGCCCGGGGCGCGGAAAGCGTCGAGATCTGCATTATGGACTTTAGCAATCTTCCGCGATTGTGGGATGAAGTGATGGAGCTTTTCCGGGACAAGCAGCGGGTTGATACGCTTCTGGTTTGTCAGGGTGTCTACTACACGGGCCTAGAAATGAACCCGGAATTAAAAAAAATCCAAAATCTGTGGGAAGTGAATTTTCAAAGCGTCGTTACGATCCTGATGGCCGCAAAATCTCACTTCGTTCGCAATGGTGCGGGCACTATGGCGGCGATTTCGGGAGTGGTGGGTGAGCGGGGGCGGAGTACGAACTACGTTTATGCTTCGTCGAAAGCGGCCTTAAATTGTTTTATGTCGGGATTTCGTCAAGAGGTCGCGCCGTTTGGCGTTAGGGCCTGTACCATCGTCCCGGGTCTGGTTGAAACCAACTTAACTAAAGATTGGCACCGCGAGGGAAAATTATGGTCGAAGCTTGAATTGACGGCCCTGGACATCGTGAGCGGCATCGAAAAACAAAACGTCTTGTACACGCCGAAGTACTGGGGATTCTTAAACTACCTGTTAAGAGTTTTGCCCGAGTCTTTATTCTATCGCCTAAAGATTTGGTAAGGCTTCGATTTCGGTCTTCCCGAAGGCGAAATTCTATGATGTCATTGTGACCCATGGAAACACAAAAATTAAGTGATCAAAATCTGTCGATCGGCGATCTTGCTTTTTTTCTGGAACAATCCGCGACGGTGTTGCAGGCACAAATTTTAAAATTAGACCCCAAATGGAAAAATAAAAGTTCGGTTCCGCCCCAGCTGGTGCGGAAGATTTTAAATAAAAATGGTTACCGGTTGGCGCGCCAAATTGTTTCTTTTCAAATGCTCAAAGGGGGCGTTGCAAAAACCACGAGTGCCCTAAATTTTGGTTGGCGTTCGGCACATTATGGGGCGCGGGTTCTGTTTATTGATTTGGATCAACAGGCAAACCTAACTTTTGCGCTTGGAGTTGAAGCCGAAAACAAACCCGTCTGGATTGATATCGTCGAGAAAAAAACTG
>JAYUPS010000180.1:0-3545 GCA_043759945.1 Bdellovibrio sp. | reverse complement strand
GGACACCGACATCGTGGCCTCGGGCCCCATCCCCTCTTTTAGCGTGGGAGCGGCAGCCTCTGACGGAAGCGGCGGCTGGTTTGTCGGGGGAAGCTTTACCAGTTACGCGGGAGCCTCCGCATCGCGACTGATTCAAATCGATTCCCAAGGTCGACGAGTTGCGAGCTTTGATCCCAGTCCGAATGGCACTGTCGATAGTCTTTACCGTGATGGAACGACGTTGTATGTCGGGGGATCTTTCACCCAGATTGCCGGAATTCAAAGACCCTATCTGGCTGCCGTGACCACAACCACCGGTTTAGCTACGGCTTTTAATCCCGGCGTTACCGGAGCGGTCACAGAAATCACAAAAGATTCCGCTGGAAACTTTTATTTTGCTGGTCAGATCCGGTCCATCGGTGGATCCAACATTGGCTCTCGCATCGCGCGTATCGGGCTGCCCAACGGGACTTTGTTAGTCTCCCCTGCGGTCAACGGAACTGTCTTGAGTTCAACTCCGGATGGCGTCGGAGGTTACTACATTGGTGGAACCTTCACCCAGGTGGGAACGCTAAACATCGAGGGTCTGGCGCGGGTTCTTAACGATGGGACCGTCGATACAACTTTTCGCCCCGTTTTTGATTTTGGCGGCTACACCGTCCACGCGATTCTTTTGGACGGTGCAAATTTAATTTTCGGGGGAAATTTTATCAGCGTCAACGGAGCAGCTCGGTATGGTTTGGCATCGGTCAGTGCCTCTACCGGACTGGGAACGGGTCATCCGCAGGCCAACGGAACCTTTGCGAACACCGTCCGTTCTCTGGCCAAAGTGGGAACGACACTTTATGTCGGAGGTGATTTTTCAAATTTCAATGGGACCGCTCGTGAAGGACTGATCGCCATCAACGCGACGAACTCGACTGTTATCGCAGGATTTAATGCGACAATTTTAGATAACAATTCCTTAGAATCCGGGGTTTACACACTTTTTCACCAACTTGGGACGCTTTATGTGGGGGGATCTTTCGGAAGCATCGGGGGCCAACCGCGGGGCTTGTTGGGCGCCGTCAACGCCACAAGCGGAGCGCTGATTGCAGGCTTTAATCCGTCAATTCCGGCACCGTTTGGGTCCCTAACCAAAGTAAGCTCGCTTGCGGTGTCCGGCAACAGGCTCTATGTCGCCGGCACCTTTGGATCTCTCGGCGGTCTTTCGATTTCTAATTTTGGAGCCGTTACTTTAACAACCGGAGTTGGAGACTCGGGCTTCCTGCCCCAAGCCAACAGCAACGTCCAGAGCCTGCTTCTAACAGGCTCCACTCTTTTTGTTGGAGGGGCCTTCACTTCTCTTTTCTCGGCTCAAAAATTAAGATTTGCCACCGTTGACGCTACAACCGGGACTCTGATGACTCTGAATTCAAGTTACGACAGCACCGTAGAAACTATCTCATCGTCTGGCACCGTGGCGTTTGCAGGAGGGTCCTTTGAGTCGACCAATGGCTCTTTGGCGCTATCGATTGCTTCCACCAATTCTTCGGGAAGCCCACGGAATTGGTTTCCCCTCCCCAATGTCAGCGTGAACGCCATGGCTACCGACGGCACAGACATTTACATCGGAGGAGCTTTTAGTCAGGTCTCAGGGAACGCCCGCTCTCGTTTGGCTAAAGTCAGCGGCGCGGACGGGTCCGTACAAATTTGGAACCCAGGCTCATCCAACTCAGTCTCAAGTTTACTTTTTAATGGTTCGTCGGTCTACGTCGGGGCCACCTACGGAACAATTGCGGGGCTGAGTAATCGATCTTTGGTCAAAATCAACAGCACGACGGGCTTACCAGAAATCTGGGACCCGGTGATGAGTGCCTCGTCCCAAGTTTACGCCCTGGCCACCGACGGAGTGCGACTGACGCTCGGCGGATTCTTTTCCTCCGTCGGAGGGCAATCTCGAAATTCCTTGGGACAAGTGCTTTTAAGTGACGCTTCGCTGACTTCGTTCAATCCGGGTCCCAACAATTCAATTTTTGTGCTCGAAAACGATGGCAGTAAAACTTTTGTGGGCGGGGCCTTTAGTAATTTCACCAACAAATCGAACAATGTTAAAGCCGTTGACGCGGTTTCGGGCGCTCAGTTGACGTTTACAAACCCGGTCGCGGCTCCCATCTACGCTCTCCAAAACGATGGACAAAGTCTGTTTGTGGGCGGCACAACCGGCGTGTGGTCCCTGAATCCTGGCACCGGTTCCCAAAATTATTTGGTGAACATCGGGACAGTTTTCAACAAACAAGTTTATGCTTTAGCTCTGAACGGCGGAACCCTGTTTGTCGGTGGAAAGTTTTCCCAGATCGGCGGAGTCAGTAAAAACTCGATTGCTGCTCTACTTACGACGAACGGATCCGTCGTGTCCTCTTGGTCCGCGGACTCGTTTTGTTGTGATGTTGATTCCCTGCTTGTTGCCAACAACCAGCTCTACGTCGGGGGAGATCTTTTTTCCATTAGTGGAGTCACGCGCAATGGCCTGGGCTCGGTAAACCTGACCAACGGGACCGTCACTTCTTGGAATCCCAACGTAACCGGTGCCGGCATCCCCCGAGTTTACGCCCTGGCGGTGGCCGCAGACTCAAACATATTTGCGGGTGGATTTTTTGGTACGGTGGGTGCCTCAGTCCGCTCAAATATGGCCATGATCGATCGCGTGACGGGGGCTACGACCGCTCACACTTCAGATCCCAACAGCACGGTGCGAACCCTTTTTCAAAACGGCGGCGGCGTCTTTGTCGGAGGAGAATTCAATGGCGTGCGGGGTTTGCTGCGCAATAATCTGGTGGCCATCGATGCCCAAAGTGGCCTGCTCACCGATTGGGCTCCGAATGTGAATGATCACGTCCGTACTATTGTCGGAAACGGCTCGACGACCGTTTATATCGGCGGAAACTTTAGTCAAGTTTCAGGAACAGCGCACGCGAGCGTGGCCCAAATCAACGGTTCGACCGGCGTTGCAACCACTTGGGGAGGGCACACCAACGCGGTTGTTTACTCGATGGCCGTCAACGCGGGTTCACTTTTTATCGCTGGAAATTTTACCACCGTCCATTCGACCGCACGAAACTATCTGGGAGCGATCCGTCTTTCGGGAACGGGAGCGGTCTCAACTTTGAATCCCAATTTATCTTCGACCGCAGAGCGGATTGTTTTAAATAACGGCACCCTTTGGGCGTCGGGATATTTCACCACGGTTGGCGCAACACCACGAAATCAAGTCATGAGTTATAACGTCAACACGGCAGCCCTGTTGGGCTTAAATGCCGGACCGACCGTTTTCGCCTCTGCGATGCCGGGACTTGCTTTTTCGAACGGAACACTTTTTATCGGGGGGTCTTTTGTCAACTTGGCCGGCACGTCTCGAAGCCAGTTGGGGGCAGTCGATGCAGTGACGGGCGCCTTGTTTTCCCTGAATGGCTCAACTTCGTTTCAAGTCGAAGATATTAATGTGGGCAGTGACTTGATTTATGCCTCTGTGTTGATCTTCCCGAGCACACGCTTCGTAAAAGCCTACCGACTGTCTAATTTTTCAG
>JAYUPS010000179.1:0-3548 GCA_043759945.1 Bdellovibrio sp. | reverse complement strand
TCATCGCGACGCCGCCCACGACGGTTTTTGGATCTATTTTGTTTTGCTCAATCGTCATTCAATTCAAATCCTTTAACTGATCATTTAAGAATAGCTGATGCGGGGATCAATAAATCCGTAAAGTATGTCTGCAATTAAGTTCATAACCAAAACCATTGAAACGGAGATCATAAAACTGATCATCGCCACATTAAAATCGTTGGCGATAATCGAGTCGTAAACCAATTTTCCCACGCCTTGGTAGGCAAAAACTGTTTCCGTGATGGTGGCGCCCGAAAAAATACTGGATAAACTTAGGGCTAAAATCGTAACCAGGGGCAAAAGCGCATTTCGAAAGGCATGGGCAAACACGACCCGCGATTTTGAGAGTCCTTTGGCTTTGGCGGTTCGTATGTAATCGTTGCGAAGCGCTTCGATCATCGACGAGCGCGTGAAGCGCAAGAAAATCCCAATTTGCAAATACCCCAAGGTCAAAGTTGGTAAGATCAGATACTTGATCCGATCAATAAAGGCTCCAAAGCCCGTCAGGTCTTCCCCGATCGTAAAAGTTCCGCTGGCCGGCAGCCACTTCAGGCTCACCGAGAAAATCAAGATAAACATCATGCCCAGCCAAAACGAGGGGGCACTGACCCCCGCAAATGCAAACAGATTTGCCACGTAGTCAAATTTCGTATTCTGCTTCAGCGCCGTCAGGACTCCGAGCGGGACGGCAATCAAAAGTGCAAACCCCAGAGCCGCAAACGACAGGATGAAAGTATTTAAAAGTTTCGGTCCCATGATCTCAGAAACCGGAACCCGATAAGTGCGGGAAAATCCCAGATCGCCTGACAGGATGGTTTTCACCCAATTCCCGTAGCGAACGTAAACGGGTTGATCTAGACCGTACAGGGTGCGCAGGCGTTCCACGTCGGCCGAGGTAATTCGAGGGTTGCTTTGGATCATCAGCTCAACCGGGTCTCCCGGCATGAGCGTCATCAAGTAATAGCAAAAATACGACAGCAGCAGAATCACGACGACCGTCTGGACCAAGCGCCTCAGGATATAACTTGCCATCTATTTAACGTTCCAAGTTTCAACTTCATTGGTTTCGCCAAACTGATGACCCGCCAAACGCATGTTCTCAAGGGACGTCGGGCGAACCGCCACGTCGGATCGATAGTAAAGCGGAATCACCGGCGCTTCGGAAGTGTAGACTCTTAATATTTCGTGAGCCAATTCAACGCGTTTTTTTGGATCAAATTCTCCGTCCAATTTTTCGATGATCTCGTCCACTTTTTTGTTCGACCATCCCGGTTGGTTCTGACCTGACCAGCCGTTTTTCTCGGTCGGAATCATGCTGGAATGCAGAGTTGAACGGGGCGTGCTTTCGGGGCTTGAGACCCAGGCATAAAGCGCCAAGCCGCCGTATTTTCGTTTCTTCGTCGTTTCGCCAAAGAAAACACGCGCGGGTTCATTTTTAATGACGACCTCAATCCCGACGTCTTTCCATTGGTTCTGCAAGAAAGTTTGCACGGTTTCGCGGGTTTTATTTCCGGCTGTGGTCATAAATGGCAAAGAAAAACGTTTCCCGTCTTTGTAACGATAGTTGTCTTTCGGATCTACTTTCCAGCCAGCTTCATCCAGTAAGCGAGCAGCTTCCCGGCGGGAATGGGGGTAGAGCGTAATCTTTTTTGGATCCGCCGTGTACCAAGGGTCTGCCGGAGTGGTGTTGTGAATGGCGTATTTTTGCCGGCCTTCAAACAGGGCTTTGACCAGCTCTTCGCGATTGATTGCGTGAATCATGGCCCGACGGACTTTGATGTCTTTTAAAATTGGATTGTCCAAATTAAAGTCGATGTGCTCGTAAACTTCCGAAGGCTTAAACATCACTTCGTAAGGCAGATTTTCGGCTTTTACTTTTTTCTCGAAATTCAATGCCTGGTCGAAAGAAAGACCAAGAACCGAAATTTTATCGATGGTGCCCGAACGCAAATTGGCTTCTAAGGTTCCGGTGTTGGGTAAGAGCTTAACGATTAGTTTTTGAATTTTTGTTGGCGTACCGTAAAAATGCTTGTTGGGAACAAAAGTAATGTGACTTCCCAGTTTCACTTCAGCGATGCGGTAAGGACCGTTGTAGAGGCCTTCCATTGTGGGGTTGCGAGTGTAATTAGAATTCTTCTCGTAGCCCTCTTTTTGAGAGGAGAATTTTTGAAAGATAGGTTCTTCGATGTGTTTCGGTAGCGGGTGAAAAGTTCCGAGTTTGTAGAAATCCCAGCGGGGCTTGTCGTAGGTAAAAGTGCACTTCTTGGGATTTTCTGGAGTCCATTCAATCTTGGAAATTTGCGAATAAACCTCTCGGTCGGGAATCGAGACTGTGGGGGCCAGTCCCACTTGTCGGGCAAAATCAAAATCCGCGCAGGTTAGCGGAGTTCCGTCCCCCCACTTGGCGCCGTCGATAATTTCCCACACGGCGACGACGGTCTTTTTGTCCTTTTCGGTCACCAGTTTCGCGGATCCATCGGCCAGATTCGGGATTTTTTTAGCCAATTGAGGGATCCATTTGCCGTCCGGGCTCATCGTGTCCAGAGTGCGTCCGACGGTGTGAAATAAATAAGTCGTGGCGTTCATCGTCATGATCGCGGGATTGAAATTTTCAAACTCTTGCGAAATACCAATTTTTAATTCCGAATTAGTTAATGCATCGGCTTGAATCGCAAAGACAGACAAAATGGCCAGAACGGCATTTCGAAACTGAATTCTCATTTTAGCGCTCCCTTTTTAAAGAGTTAAAAAATTATTTAGTCTTACTAATATCTAAGCGTTCGGGTTCATCTTGGAGCCAACATGCCACCGTATGAACGTCTCCGCTGTCGACTTTTCCCGCATTTAGCTTGCTCTGCAATAATCGGGGAGTGTCCATTTTGCACCGGTCCCACGCATAGATGCAGCGCGGATGAAAAGCACAACCCGAGGGTGGATTGATCGGGCTTGGAACTTCCCCCGTCAAAGATTTTTTAATTTTACGTTTGCCCTCGCCGATCCTTGGAATCGCGGCGATTAAAGCCTTGGTGTAGGGGTGCTGGGGATTGTTAAAGAGCTCGTCGCGGGTCGCGATTTCGACAATTTTACCCAAATACATCACCGCAACGCGGTCACAAACATGTTCGATCACGCTCAAGTCATGGGAAATGAAAACATAAGTCAGATTAAACTTTTCCTGCAAATCATTCATCAGATTCAGGATTTGAGCTTGGATCGAGACATCCAGCGCGCTCACGGGTTCGTCGCAAATTATAAGTTTAGGCTCTAGAGCCAGCGCGCGGGCGATGCAAATGCGCTGTTTCTGTCCGCCCGAGAACTCGTGCGGGAAGCGATTCATATCGGTTTGCTTCAGACCCACCGTCGTCAGAAGTTTTCGGACTTTGTCTTTTCGCTCAAGACTTGTACCAATTTTGTGAATTTCAAAAGGTTCTGACAATATTTGACCCACGGTCATGCGGGGATCCAGGGCCGCATAGGGATCCTGGAAAATCATCTGCATGTCTTTGCGAAGTTCTCGCAGTTTTTTG
>JAYUPS010000178.1:0-9361 GCA_043759945.1 Bdellovibrio sp. | reverse complement strand
TGGTGGGCTTTGTTTTCGATTCCGCTGTTCAAAAACGTGCCAGAACCCCCGACGATTCGCAATCACGCGCGCTTGTCTCTTGTCATTAGGGAAAGCTTCTTGCAAATCAAAAGTACGGTTAAAGAAGTTTTTAAAAACCGAAACCTCACCCTGCTTTTTTTTGCATTTTGGCTCTACATCGATGGCGTTTACACGATGATGACCATGGCCGTGGATTTTGGGCTCTCCATCGGTTTGGCGGGACCAGATTTAATAAAAGCTCTTTTGATTGTTCAGTTCGTGGGTTTTCCTTGTGCTTATTTTTTTGGTTCTCTGGCCGGAAAGACCGGAGCCCGCATTCCCATTCTGATTTGCATCATGGGCTACACGGTCGTTACGGTTTTAGCCACCCAGATGTCCCAAGCTTGGCATTTCTACGGACTAGCGACATTTATTGGATTATTTCAGGGCGGGGTTCAGGCTCTGAGCCGATCTCTTTTTAGCAACATGATTCCAAAAGACAAAGCCGGAGAGTATTTCGGCTTGGTGAATTTGGTGGGAAAATTTGCGGCGATCTTGGGACCTTTTTTAGTGGCGCGCTTCACGCACTTCACCGGAGACCACCGCCAAGCTCAGCTCAGTCTTTTAATTTTATTTTTAGCCGGTGGATTTTTGCTTTGGAAGGTTAAAGAAGAACCTAGCGGCGCTGTTTAAGATTTCGCTTTTTACCACCAAAACCCATCAGTTTAAAATTCGGATCAAAGCCAATGCTCGACGAAATACCCACTTGGAATCGCTGATCCGGCGTCTGACCCGGATAAGCTCCGCGCTCCACAGTATAAACAGCGCCTTCGAGTTGCAGAAAAAACAAATCCACTCCCAATCCATAGGTCGGATAACCCTGATAAAGACCGGCGCGCAAATCAAAATTAAGTAAATTAATTTCAGTACCCACGTGAACTTTTTTTCCTAAGGGTTCACCGGTGGTGTTTATATGGCGGTACTCAAATCCCGCAGTGAATCCTGCCAAAAGAGTATCTGCGCCCAAAGTCGCACCCAATGTCAGGTTGTCTTCAATTGCCGGAGGAGCCTGAGAGCCTTTGGTTTTTTGAAAAGTTGTATTGCCGACATCTTGGTAACCTACACTGACCGTCGGATTTAAAAGTACCTGGGGCTTGTACATGACGCCCAAATCCAGACCGTAGCCGATACCGCCGTCCTGAAATTGGGCCGCCAAGGCTGTTTGATTTATACTCGCTAACAAATCGGATCCGATGACCTTGTTTCCCCCCGTACGATTGATCTGCTTCACGTTGACACCGAAGCCCAGATCCCCAATTCGGCCGGAACCACCAAGCATGATGCCGACATCATTAAAATATTTTACCTTCAACTCCGGCAGTGTGGGGTTGTTCAGAAAAAAATCTGAGCTGAAATCATTGTAAAAACTGACCCCAAAATACGGCAGAATTAATGAGGAACTGGCCGTACTCCCGACCCAAATAGGCTTTCCGTAAAATGCCCCTAGGCTCCCGAGCCCGTTGACCGTCGAAATGGTTTTAGAAAGTTCGTAAGCCTCTTTTCCGTTAATACCTGCTCCGACATTCAAAACATCCCATCGAACGCCATTAGAAAACGCCATCCCTGCCGGATTCCAAAGTTGCACGCCCCCCTGATCTCCGTTGAAGGACCGAACTCCTCCCATTCCAAGATTTCGCATATTTTGACCAAAGGTCACCAATTCAGCGCTTTGCCCCAAGGGTGACAGAAAAAGAATAGCCATAAGGATGACCAGATGTCTTACGGGCAACATACCGTCGGATCCGCTCCGGCACAGGTTCCAATACCCAAGGGCATTGTCACCAGAGCGGCGCTAGTGGCAAGTACGTCCCGCATTTGGGCGATCATTGCCGGAGTGACATTGGCGCTTTCTGTGGTGGTGCAAGGATTGGGAGTCAAAAGCGCGCACGCGGTGTTTATCGTGGTCACCGATGAACCGACACTTCCATTTAATGAGGCAGTAAATGAAGTGATGTTCAAAAGCATGAGAGAAAATCCGGTGATGATCTCGGTGACTTCCGCGTCTGTTAAATGATTGGTGTCATTAACGTTGGCGCAGCCTTCGAAACTAGCGTCGGTGTTGTTGTCACCAAGGCTTAAGGCACCGTCTTTGTCCGCTTTGGCGCGAAGGTAAGATCCCATTTTGGACATCGATAAGAGCACCATAAACAGCTGCTCCCCTTGGGTGGCCGTTCGGGCTGCCCAGATTTGTTTGATCTGAGTCTCTGCTAAAGTGCAATGGGAGGGGCTGACAACTTTGTTGGTAAACAAGTTCATGAGAAATTTGAAAATCGGCGAGCCTGAGATGTCGGTGGTGCTGAGGGTTGTAAAAAGCCCAGTAAAATTCATTCCGCATTTGCCGGCCAGGGCTCCCGCGTAATATTTTTTTACGTCGGGATTGGAAAGATACCCGGCACTTAATTTCCCAAACTTTTCGAGCGACAGATCGTAGTTCTGGGCATTCAGGGCTTTAGTGGCGTCTTCATAATAGGCAGCGTCGGTGTCCTTGACCGCAAAGGTCTCGAGCACGTTCGAGCACCCGGAAAGAACGACGGCAAGGGATAAAATAACTGACAAGATCTGCTTACTCATGTCTTTCATCTTACCTCAGAATTTTGTCTCAGAAATAGAATCAGAACCTGTATGAGAATTTCCACACCCACCGCCTTTCCTCTTCTGGCGTGCCGTTGGGGCCAATATCAACCCCGTAATAAGCATACTGAAGTTGAAATCTTTCAGAGGCGACTTCAAATCCAGCGGTTCCATACTTTTGATTCATTCCGGCTCTCAAAAAGAGAATATCGCCATAGTTGTATTCATAACCAACGTGACCATGTTTCATCTTGTCGGTAGAGGCCTGCATGGCCTGTAGCTTTTGAGCTTCAATGGTAAAAGCCGATCTCGATTTGTTACTATGAATGGGAAATACGGCCACCGCGACATCGATGTCTTGGGTGACGGGCGCAGGCCGGGTGAGGGTGGTCATGCGCACACCCGTGGCCGAATCAAATTTGGTTCCGCCAATATCCCGTGCCACTGCTGAAATTGTGGGGAGCCATGCCCAGGGTGCAGTGAGTGTGATTCCCGCATCCAATCCGACACCGACTCCTTCGCTGGCATTGGCCGCAATCGCAAAAGTTCCTGTAGCTACCGGAATTGTGTTGTTCACTTCGATACGAGAAATAACTTTCGTGGTGGCGCCTAACTTAAGGCGTCCGCCGAAAAGCTTGAAATTAAACCCCAGCAAAAGCGCCAGATCATCTTGATAAAACTGCGTGAAATTTAATGCCGGGGCATCAACACGCGCATCCAGCAAACGCTTCGCAAAAATTCCAACCCCAAAATTGCGCGCAACGAACGAGGGAAACAGTTGCGTTTTACCATGAAAATGATTGTCTGGATTGTTGATCAGGGTCGTCGATATCTTCTCTGGGTTTGTCGTGTCGGTAAAAGCATTGGCGCGGTAAAGTTCAGGGTAGTTCGCCGAGCCTTCGAGCTCGGGATCAAACACCGTCCCATAGATGTCGCGCAGTTTTCCCAAGCCCGCCGGATTAATTAGTAGCGAAGTCTCGTCGTTGACGACGGCAATACCCGTTCCGCCCATGCCAAGGGAACGCGCCCCATTGTAGTACTGACGAACCTCATTCGTTTGCGCCAGGGCACCAAATGAGATCATCGTGATAATAAGAGTCAGCGTCCTTTGCTTCGTCATACTGGAATATCGGCAGAGTTTCGTTTCAGCTTGAGACGAGACCATGGTCCCTATCAAGCGCTGGTCTTTGGACACCGATAGGTAGACTATGAAAACACTGCAGGCCGTTTTTATTTTCTCGGGTCTCTTGGCGATGTGTCTCGCGAACTTTGGGTGCGTCAAGCGAGACATTGATAAAATTTCTGAAGGACAAGACTGCTTGGACACCTCGACCACGGACACGGCGATAAGTTGCTTGCAGAAGGTTGAGGGAATTGAAACTCCTGGAGCACACTTGATTCGATGCAGTGCCTACTTTATTGACCAAGGTTTTGCTGATCCCACCCGCTTGGCTTCGGTGGCGCAACAAATCGGAAACTCTGCGGGGACTCCGGCTTCCAACACGATTGCGGCTCTTTCGGTCATGGGATTTGTCGCGACAAAGTACGGCAATGATATGACACTGAACTTTGCACTCTCCGAAAAAGCCTTTGAATATTGCTCGAAATCAAAATCTCCGGGCCTGATTTACCTTTCGGCGTTAACCCGCATTTCGACGACCATTTTAGTCGAACTTGGATTTAATCCCAACGGCGGAGCAGCGCCGAGCACGACCAATATGCAGACAGAACTTTGCAACGGGACAACCAGTGCAACCCAAACTGCAATTGGCAACGCTGCGATTTCCGCCTATCAAAATGACTGTCTCGTGAACCCAAATCCCGGCACAACCGACCATGTTTGCGCGCAGTACGCGGCGGCCATGGCTGGTGGTTCAGACGCCGCGACCGTCGGCAATGCCTTGATAACGAACCTTTGCGCGCCCTAGCTCCGCGCCGGGGTGGGGTAACGCGGGGGTATCGGTCACCCCAAATCTCCGTCAGCCCAGTAGACTAACTCCAGAGTATTTTCCAGTCCTGCATGGAAAGACCACGAAGTCTTTCCTTACGATAAGGTATGTCTCCGAGCGCTTCTTTTTCGTTAAGCTGAATATAATTCCTGACTGTTCGGTACGAACGCCAACCCTTCACAAGCCGCGTGAATGGCCGGTATCGCCAGAGTGCCACCCCTCTTCGGCGCTTCCCAGCTTGAGTATCGGTCACAGCGCCCGGAAGCAGCTTGTCGGTCAGTTCAAATCGTTGCGCGATTTGCCCGGAAACCACCCGAAAAAAGTTGAGGGCTTGAGTTCGTTTGGTCGCTCGGATCAAAACATGAATGTGATCACCCTGAACCGAAATCTGCTCAATCTTTACGAAAAATCTGCGTCCGTATTGCCGGTGAATATCCATAATCATTTGAAAATTGCGATGGGTTCTTAAGGATCGCGTCCGCAGGCGACGACGATCCACTTTGAACACGATGTGCAGTGGGTCTCGGGACGAAAGGGGACGAGAACCTCGGCCCCTGCGCAGGCGACGCAACACTCCGCCGTGCGACTCTTTCAAGTTCCATTTCTTAATATCAAAATTAGTTTGCGATTGACGTTGGTGACCCATACCCCCGAGCAGAGATGCAAAGAGACAACGGGATCCGTAGGACTATAGAATCTGTTTGATCTGGAATAGAGTCGAATCCCGGATTTCCGGCGCGGATTGAGCAGGAAAAAAGCGCGAAAGGAGACTGTGACCGGTCGCCTAAAGATCCAGGTTCATTTTTAGCATGTACATGCGGTTTTCTTTAGGGCTCGAAAAACTTCCGATATCTTCGCCATAGGTCAAGACATCCAATTTGAAGACCGTGAACAGGAAACTTGCGCCCAGAGAGGGATAACCCTGATTTGCTCCGATTCGATATTGTCCTCTCCACCAGCTCGACATCGTCCAATCGAACTCGGCTCCAAAGTGCAGGCCCTTACGGAGGGTAAAACTTGTGTGACCAATATCTTGCAAATCGGCCGCTAATCTCCAACCGAAAATCCAAAACTGCGGCAGTTCGAATTTTGTTCCAACGTCGAAAACGCGTTGCAACTTTTCGGGGGGAGTGACCGATACCCCCTCCGAGTTTTGGCCCGGGAGGCTTTGGTTAAAGCCAGAGTCGATTAGATTTCGAACTACTAATCCAAAAGTCGGGCGCGCGGCTTGGAAGACCGACATCACTCCCTCGGTCGGAATGACCGGCGAGTACAAAAGTCCCAAGTCGACATCGGCCGTGTAGCCCCATCGCAAATCACTTTTATCGAAAATCGACGAATCTCGAACCAGGTCAAACGCGCTGGCCTGTTTGTTGGCGTAACCGCGATTGATCCATTTCGCAGTCGCACCCCAGGAGAGCTTCCCGAACAGCGCCTCGGTCTTAAAGTGTGACCCATACCCCAGGGCCAGGGTGGTGTCGGCAAAAGCGCGCAGGTTGAGTGCGGGAGAGACCTGATTGTGAACTTTGACGTCCATGGTAAAATCGAGGGGCAAAAAACCAAAAGCAAAGCCCGGGCGGGCCCAAATTCCGTGAAGCAAACCTAAACGCAGCGACAGCTGCTTTCCGTAGACGGTCCCAAGGACCTGATTGATTGCCGTGATTTTCGCGTTGGGATCGTTTGTCGAGGCCGAGGCCGCTTCGATGTCTTTAAAAAATTTCTGCACTTGCTGCGCAGAAACTCCGCCCTCGATCGACAGGTTGATCTGCCCGCTATCCAGTCGGGCCAGGCCCGCCGGATTGTAGAAGAGCGAATTGTAGTCATCAGCAACCGCCGTGAACGCGCCGCCCATTCCCAGTGCGCGCTGCGCCTGGTAATGACGGTGAATGCTCGTATGAACGCCTTCGTCGGCCAGGGCCACGACGGAAAGTGATAGGGAAGAACAAAAAAGTAGAGAAGCTAGTAAATATTTAGTCACTGGTAGTTTCGTTTCGTTGAACCTCTGAAAATTTTATTCTGAATTGCCGAAGATCTGTTATCATTTCCTCGATGCGTCTTCGAAGCTACGTTCAAATATTGACCTTGGTCTTGTGTTTTCACCCAAAAATTGCGGTGACTAGCCCTAGCCTTCCGACACCTCCGTCGGCTTTAGATACGAAAAGTTCTAGTAAGAATGGCGCGCAAAAATTAAATCCTCAAAATGAAACTGACACCGCCGAACCACGCCCCTATGAATTGGAATCTCTAAGCCTTCCGCCCATGGACGGCGCAGCGCCTGAGGGACTTCGCGGCCGGCTCGTGGCATCCCGAGTGGTGCGGAAACATTCGCGATCCCTGTTGGGTGGTGTTTGGAGTGGGGCCCTTTTAGAATCCCGCACCGAAACGGCTTTTGGTGCCACGCTACTTTTTCAAAATGAAAACCGAAATGAAAGCGCCCAAAGCTACGGACTGTCAGTTCTGTCGAATCGCGCTTACGGAGTGCATTGGGATTTTCAAAAACACTGCTGTTTGGGAGATTACTACGAACCCAACTGGGGTTTTGGAATCGGAAGTCTTTGGTCGACCGGGGATTCTTTGGCGAGCCTAGCAAATATCGAACGCTACCACTTGCGAACGCGGGTGGGAGTGGAAGATCTTTTTCGGTTAGACCGGCGACTGCGCGGCGAATTGATACTGAAAGTCAGCCCCCTAGGCTTCAGCTTCCAAGCGGGTATAGGCTGGACCTGGGATCAAAACGAATTTCTATTTTAGCCTTATTTTTTAGACTGACATTTCAACTTTAAAAATTTGAATTACCATCGGCCAGCGAGATTGATTTCAGCACGCGATCGACTTCTGTTTTTAAATTTAAAAAATCTTTTGAGTTATCGATTGTCCAAGTCGCCATTTTTATTTTTTCTAAGACTGGAATCTGTGCTTTCAGTCGTAAATTTGCCTGGTCTCGGTCCAACTGATCCCGTTCCATCAGTCGCTCAAGCTGCTGTTCCGGCCGGCACCAAACGCACACTGTCCCGAAAAATTGGGATTCCATTTTTTTCTCGAACAAAAGTGCGACGTCGTAAAAAGCGACCTCAACTTTGGACTGCGCGAGTGACTTTTTCTGCTGACGAACTTCGTTTTGAATCAGCGGATGTAAAATCCTTTCTAAATCTTGCAAATCTTTTGAATTTTTGAAAACTGTCTGTCCCAGCCTTTTTCGATCTAGACTTCCGTCGGGGTTTAAAATTGTAGCCCCAAATCGGGACACAACTTGCGCCAGGCCTGGACTACCCACCGCGACGACATCACGGGCAACCACATCCGCGTCGACAACCGTCAATCCCCGACTGCGGAGTTCCTGTGAAACTGCCGATTTACCGGTAGCGATGCCGCCCGACAGGCCAATCCATTTCATGTGTGCGTTCATGGCTAGCGTTTCTTTCCAATACTGGTCTGGACCATCGTCCAAAGTGCGTTAATAGACTTCAACAATATACCGATAGCTATCCCGAAGGGAAAGACATTTCCATGGCTGAATCGTTCGGCAAATTTTTGCTTTTGGAAAAAATCGCTTCGGGCGGTATGGCCGAGGTGTATCTTGCGAAGACCCTTGGTGCCAACGGCATCAATAAATTTGTCGCTATCAAACGAATCCTTCCCCAGTACTCTGAAAACGCCGAGTTCATCGACATGTTCAAAGAAGAGGCCAAGATCGCCGTGAACTTGAATCACGGAAATGTGGTTTCAATTTACGACTTTGGTGTCGAAAAAGGTCAATTCTTTTTGGTGATGGAGTTCGTCGAGGGACAAAATCTTCGGCAAATTTTGAATCACTTAAAAAAAGAAACCAAAGATCTTTCGATGGATCAAATTATCTACCTGACCAAAGAGGTCGCGGCGGGACTGGATCACGCGCATCGCTGCTTGGACGGCTCGACGGGTCGCCCACTAAACATCACCCACCGGGATATGAGCCCGCAAAACGTGATGATCAGTTTCGAAGGCGAAGTGAAAGTGGTCGACTTTGGGATCGCCAAAGCCGAAAACCAAGTTGAAAACACGCGCGTGGGCACCATCAAAGGAAAATTCGGTTACATGTCACCGGAACAAGCCGATGGCCAACAAGTCGATTCCCGCACGGATATTTTCTCTCTGGGTATCGTCCTGTGGGAACTGCTCGCCAAAGATCGTTTGTTTGTTGCCCAAAGCGAAGCCGCAACTTTGCGCCGAGTTCGCGAATGCCAAGTCCCCTCTTTGCGAAAAATCAATCCGAGTATTCCGCCAGAGCTGGAGCGCATCTGCAACAAGGCGCTGGCAAAAGATCGTTCGATCCGTTACCAAACGGCGGCGGCTTTCCACAAAGATCTGAATCGCTTTCTGAATTTGCAGTATCCTGAATTTTCGGCTCAAGAATTCAGTAAGTTTATGAAATCGGTTTACAATCGTATGTACGTCGAAAACCGTAAAAAGTTTGCCGAGTTTGCTAAAGCCATCCAAAAAGACGAAGTGCCCGACCTGACCCAAACTGGAACGGTCACCACCACCGAGACCGAGTCTCAAGCTCAGCCCAGAAGAGCAACCTTGCCCGCAAATAAAAATGTGATGGTCTCTAAACCGAACCGTGGCCCTGTCGAGCCCCTCGAAATTGATTTCTTGTCTAAGAAAGTAGATCTGGGATCGTTGCGAATCTCGGGCCCCGACGGCAACAACCCTGGAGCCCATCAAAATCGAGAAAATACGCGTTCGGGCGTGACCAATAATCAACGCACTCAAAACGGAACCTACACCGGCACCTACAACAC
>JAYUPS010000177.1:0-9397 GCA_043759945.1 Bdellovibrio sp. | reverse complement strand
GTGGTCTCAAAACTAAGTTGATTCTGATTTTGATCATCCCGAAACAAGTTGCCGGATTCATCAGTCACGTCATCCTGGAAACGAGTGGCACTCGAGCTAGCTTGAAAGCCTGCTTTCCAATTCTGGTCCCGATAAAAAAAGAAAATTTCGGATCGAACGCTCAAAGAACGCAGCGGGCGCCCCGCGACATCTGCCAATACAAAGCCCACATCTCGAGCTTGGGTGCTGTTTGCTCCGAAGTTTGCACCCAGATCGAAGTTGCTAATAAAGAGCTTCTGCAGACCAAAGATCTGCTGGATCTGCTGAACGGAACCGTTGTTCTGAAATTTAGCATCGGGAAACCAGCGCGCCAAAAAGTCGGAGTGGGAATGAAGAAATAAGCTTGGAGAAATCTCATATAAATACAACAAGCTTGGGTTCACAGTAAAGTAGTTCGCTGCGGGACCTTGGTAGATGCGCAATGGATTTGAGCTCGATGTATAACCAATTTCGATTGATGCCTGGCCAAATGCCAAATTTCCAATGGCAATAACCCCCGCAAAAAAAAGGCAGCTAAATCTCATTCAGGGTCCAATCATAGTTCTTGTAATTTATTTTCCAGCTTGAGTCTATGGCCTGACCGCTCCAAAGCTTAAAAAAGTTCTGTGGATTTTCATAGAGAATTTTAAAGTCGTCCCAAAACCATAATAAAATCATCGATGATTCTATGTTTTTATCGGTAAAAACTGTCTGATTAGAACCGTTAACAAATTCGCAAGTCATAATATCTAGTTGGGTGTCTAAATTATTTTCTTCGAAAGCAGATTGAGCCAATCGCGGGCAACCCTTCGATGCGCAGTTAATCGCAAAATGAATTCTAGGATCCAGGAATTTTCGTATGACATCATTTTCTAAAGAATTCAGCGTTATCATCTTGTCTTCGAACTCAAAAGGAAATTGATTCCAAATATCAAAATCAAAGGCATCGATATTTCGAATACTTTTCTGTAGCGGCATTGGAGCGCTTTCGTCACCCAAAACTTTGGAAATATTTCTTACAATAAGCTGAACTGTAGCCGCATTGTAAAGATTGATAGTTCGTGCCAATCGATGCTGAGCTCCTTCTTCGAAGTTTTCAAAGCCATAGATTTCAACGACAAGATCCAGTGATTCGCTATCTTGAGTATTTTGCGACCATGCAAGATAGTCGACTTGCCCTGCTGGACTAACATACTTCGCAAGAAGTTCCGTCCATTTTTTATTCTCTAGGCTTCCAAATTGTTTAAACTGATCCGAAGTTAAAGCCCCGCAAGACTGCTTAGGGCCCGCGCGTAATCCCACATTCGCAGTTTGTGGGATTCTCCCCG
This sequence comes from Bdellovibrio sp., assembly GCA_043759945.1. GTDB lineage: Bacteria > Bdellovibrionota > Bdellovibrionia > Bdellovibrionales > Bdellovibrionaceae > JAYUPS01. Next base: position 8,051 of record JAYUPS010000177.1, on the reverse strand, counting down.
TGATTGTGCCTTGATCATTAAATTGACAGCTTGCACTGACTGTTAAAATTAAGACTAAAATTCCAATTTTTTGTCGCATGAAACCTCCGGAGCGTTCAAGCTAGCAGCTCTTGAAAGGTTAGTGCAGGTTCTTGCAAATTTATTATGATTGAAAAAAACTATTACCCCCTAGCTTTGATGTTTCTGGTGGCTGTTTCGAACGGTTTGTACTTGGTCAGCGATCACGGTGACAAGGTGAACTTATTTTGGACTTTGCAAGCTACGCTTTGGATGCAACTCGGAATGGTTTTCTTGTTGGCCAGATGTCCGAGTCGGTTCTTCACGTGGGGTTCCGTGGCTAGCGCCTATGTCTTTTCGAGAGTTTTGTTGAGCAATTCGGTCCCTATTTTCGAAGATGATTATTATCGTTACCTTTGGGACGCCCAAGTCCTGGATAGCGGGATTAATCCTTACCGCTTTGCTCCGCTAGATCCGTTTTTAGACTTTTTAAAAACTCCGTGGCGAGAGAGTGTTAATTTTCCTGAAGTTCGAACTATTTACCCGCCAATCGCTCAAGGCTACTTTTGGGTGGTTTACAAATGTTTTGGGCAAAATCTTTGGGGGCTCAGAATAGGAGCTACCGTACTAGAGCTTTCGACGGCTGGGGCTTTGGCACACTTAGTTTCTAAAGAAGAAAGGCTCAAGACTGCTGCCGTGTTTTTACTATTTCCAACCTTAATGAAGGAAAATTTTAATTCGGTTCATTTTGACTTGTTAGCAGTAATTCCCATTCTTTTGGCTCTTAAAACTGGATTCTACAGGGGCCTGTGGCTGGGTTTAGGAATTTGCATAAAGATATTTCCATTGGTCCTGGTGCCGCTTTTTTTGAGCAAGGATCCTAAGCCATTTCGATTGCTGTCATTTATCGTTCTATTTTGCATCGGTGCTTACTTGCCATTTGTCGATTCTTATCAATACTTATTTTCCGGAACGGCTGCTTTCGCTCAGGATTGGCTTTTTTTTGAATCTTTTGCGGCTTTGCCGGTGCCGAAAATACGCGTAATTTTATCGATCGTCTTGGTGGCAGGAATTTTCACTATTTCTCGGCGAAAAAATGCTTTGCCAGTTCAAGTGCTCGTCGCTTTATTTTTTATTTTAGCGACCAGCTCGGTCGTGAATTCTTGGTACTGGCTCTGGAGCTTACCACTTTTGATCCTGTACGGCCCCAAGTGGACGTGGGCTTTGCCGGTCCTTACAAGTCTGGGCTATTCCTGGTTTGCCGATCAGGGTCTGTACGAACTTCTTCATCAACCAATTTATGGATTGTTACTTTTGCTTGCGATTTACCAAATTCTAAAATTACGTGACCGAAATTTATCTGCTTTAGCAAAAGGCGAACTATCCGAGATCAGTCCCAGCTCGCAATAAAGGACAGTTTTTGGCAAGAGTTCTAGTTCTTGTTCTCTTTTCTGAAATCCAAGGAAGTTTTCATTCCGGATGTTTTTTCAAGATCTGCTCGGGCGTTCTTATCGTCATCAGCTACCCGTGCTTCGCGGTAGCTGATTTGATGGGTCGATAGCAGGTCTTTGGCTTTCACGCAAAAAGGACAATGTCCTAAAGTGTAGACGGTCACAGACTCTGCCATCGCGGGCTCCTTTTGGTTTTATATTTTAGGCGCTATCGGAAAATCAATCTCGGTATGGTTGACGTTATTTAAATAATTGGTAAAAATATTCTGTGTTATCGCCAGGACCACTTCGGGAACCTGACTGGAATTATATCCGGCAGAGACAAAAGAATTAAATACCTCGTCGGAAATACTTCCTTTTTTTGACATGATTTCTTTAGTCAGTGCTAAAAGAGCATTTCGTTTTGTGTCTTTCGATTGCCCTTTACGAGCAGAGATCATTTCATCTTCGGTAAGGCTGTTCATCTTTCCTAAGGCGGTGTGTGCGGCTAAACAATACCCGCAACTGTTGTATTCTGAAACCGCCAATGCAATGAGTTCCTTTTCTGCGCCCGAAAGAGACTCTTGGGCGCCGGATAAGCCTAAATAGGATTCCAAAACTTTAGGGGTGCTCCCCATCGCCTGAAATAAATTTGGAACCGAACCAAGCTGTCCCTTGATTGCTAAGTAAAGCTGAGCTGTTTGACCATTTGCTTGAGCGACCGTTACGGGCTTAATTCTTGACATAAAGTTTCCTTTTTTTTAGTTAGGCTTGATTGCCTATAATCAAAAAGTATAACTGCCCGGCGTGAATTTGCTCCCGAATTAATTTCGATTTTTGAACTTCGCTAGACGCCACTAGATTAGCTTCCCTAAATTGGCGGATTCGACTGGCTAATGATCTTTTTAGATACCGGATATTATAGAAATAGATTTTACTCTGTTATTACTACTAAGGAAGTGACTTTATGAACTTGGTTATTTTTGTCGGTGTAAGTTTGGTTTCAAGCATTGTATGGTCGAGCGGAAACGTAGGTTCTTCGATAAAATTCCCAGCTAAGATAACGGAAAAACCCGTAACCGCAGATCAGTTCAAATGTGAAGACGGCGAGTCGGTGAAGGATTGCTTGAACCGATACAAGCTAGCGGCAAAAACAAAACGAAAAATTGGGGGCCAATAATGAGGGCTTATATCTTCTTGGCGTTGATTCTATCTTCGATAACAGCCATTGCTGGGGTTTTACCTGCCACTCAAAAGTCATTAAGATTTGAATATTCAATGGGAAGTGCAAAAGACCTTTATGCAGGCAGTAACAAAGTTTCGATAAAGGATGCCACCGGAAATTCAAAGAGAGAAATTTCCAATGTCGGTTTTCTTGGAAGTTTCGGGCTCGGAGATCGTGCCCAAGTGGATCTAGGCCTGACCTACAGTTCGGTGGACGTTGGGAATGACGTCAAGCAGGGTGGAGTTTCAGAAATCTTAGCGCGATTGATCTTTGATATCGTTGACAGTTCTGTTTTTGAATTTGATTTGGGATTGGGATTTCGTGCCGCGGGCGACAACCGCGGGGGGGATAGCTTCCTGGCATTATCGGATGGACTGACTAAGTACGATTTCTATTTAGGTTTAGGTTGGAACCCTGGCCCAATACAGGTGGCGTTAAATACTCGTTACACGGATCGTAGTCATCCAGTTTCAAAGTCCCAACTGAGCAATGAGCTGTCTTTGATCGCAACGCCGCTGGATCAGCTGCAAATTGCGCTGGGTTACCAGATGTTTTCGACCAACGGCGGATTTGATATTGGCGGAGCGGGCTTTACCGGCAACTTTTCTCAAGTTAAAGAGGAGTACACGGCTCTTAATCTGTCAGCCGGCTACCAAGTTGCCACGTCACTCATTGTAGACGGAAGATACGGTCAGAAATTAAGCGGCAAAAATACAGATGGAAATACAACTGTCGGGGTCGGCGTTACGACGCTATTTTGATGAAACTAGTCAATTAAGTCTTTGGCCACCTGTGAGTTTCGATCCATAAGGAATATTTAGCACCACAGAGGTTCATTTTTATGCTAACATTGGCCGTCTGTATGCGGAGGAACGCCTTGGCCACACTGCCCTATGATGACATTCGGAAGATTGTTATTGCTAAGACCATCGTCGAAAGCGGCAGCATGCAAAAAGCCGCTTTAGAACTCAAAGTTACTCCGTCCGCAGTTTCACAGTCATTGAGCTCACTAGAGAAGAAAATTGGTGCTGCATTGTTTGTCCGTGACCAGGGACGACTTATTCCGACTGAAACTTGTTTGAACTTAATTCGAAGAGCTGAGCCAGCCTTGGCCGCACTTCATACTTTGTTCGAAGATCAGAAAGAACCACTAAAAATCGATTACCTTGATTTGGGTGCTTACGAGAGTTTGGCTCATACCGTCCTGTCTGATTTTGCGAATGAATTGCGTCAGTTTCATCCAAAAGTCCGATTCAATATTATCGTGAACCGAACTTCCGAGTTGCTGAAGAAGCTTCGTTCCGGTGAAATCTGTACGGCGCTGATCGCCGAAACAGACGGTATGGATCGCTTGCGACTGGAGGAAGTCGGCCGCGATGAGATGGGTCTTTTTGTGGCTACCAAGCATCTCGAAAAAATCGGTGAATGGAGCGAAGTCGAACAGATGGGCTTCGGAACTATTTCAACAAGTACAGATGGAGTCCCCTCCTACTTAAAAAAGTTTTTGAAACAATGCGGCAGCAAGAACTTAGTAAGTATGACCAGTGACAGCTACGAGGTCTTGCGACGGGCTGCCGTGAATGGTCTTTGTGCCTCTGTTCTACCGATGAGAGTGGCTCAAAGGTCAAAGAATAGTTTAATCGAAGTGACTCAGTTTCAAGGCTCTCCGAAAGTGGAAACCGGTGAACATCGTATTTACTTAGCGAGCATGGATCGATGCGACGAAGCTGAAAGCGATTTCTTAGCTGGTATCGCGAGACGCTGTTTGCAAAAGGGCGCCGATGGCACGAACGAGTGATCAAGCATTGAGTTTGCTACGCAATCGAGATGAGAGCTTTTTAGTTGAACTCTTTAAAGAAATTAATCCTTACCTTCATAAAATTCTGTGCGGGTATCATGTTTCTAAAGAGTCCTCTCAAGACCTAATTCAGGCCACATGGGAAGTGTTCTTGAAGAATCTAGATAAATTTGAAGGTCGTTCCCAAATTAAAGTTTTTCTTGCCGGGATTCTCTTGAATAAGATTCGCGAGGACCGACGAGTTCTGAAGCGCTTCGCTCCGGAAGAGGATATTGAGAAAATCACTAATTCGGCATTCACAATCGAGGGTTGGTGGAAGCTCGATCCTGTCGACCCCCAAACTCTGATGCAATCAAAACAAGCCCTCGAGTTTATAGAAGAGTGCATCGAAGGTTTAAGTGAAGCACAAAAGAATGCCTTTATCCTGCGGGAGATTGAGGACGAGGATACTGAGAATATCTGTAAGATTCTTGGGATCAGTGTCTCTAACCTGGGAGTGTTGATATTTCGGGCCAAAGAAAAACTCCGGAGCTGCCTGGAGGGTCAACTTCTTAAAGGGCCAATTTAAATGGGAGCTGTCCTAGATGAAACTAGGGAAGAAGTTATCTGAAGTCTGGCATGATATTTATTACCACTTCGCCGGGAATCGAGGAGTCGATTTTGCGATGAAGTGTAAGGACGTAGCGCATCAGATTGATTTGCCTGAAAAGGGCAAGTCAATCAAAGAACGTTTTCGATTTTTGCTGCACTTGACTATGTGCGAGGCCTGTCGAAACTATTATAGTTTCTCAAAATTTTTGCGCCTGAAAGTTCGTGAACTTCTTGGAAAAAATTCGGTGGCTCAGGATATCGATAACACCAGCCGCAAATTAATGGCGGCACTAAATAAAGATAACAAAGGAGATTCCCAATGAACTTTAAAACAATGGCTCTGTCTGCGATTTTTTTGCTGTCTGGCTCAATTTTGGCCTCTATTTCTGAGGCCTCGGGGACCACGCCTCCGCGGGATTCGTCTCAGTACAACTTGATTCAAGGGGTTGGTGCTCAAACCTATGACCCTGTGGCCTATTTCCCAGAGGGTGGTGCACAGCCACAGCCAGGAAATTCCAGCCTTAGCGTCGAATACAAAGGCGTCAGCTATCATTTTTCGTCCGAAAAGAATCGCGCCACGTTCAACAGTTCTCCATCTAAGTACGAGCCGGCCTATGGTGGCTGGTGTTCGCTTGTGATGAAAAATGCAGTTAAAGATATTGTCGATGCCCGATTTTTTATTGTGAGCGGCAATCGTTTGTTCTTATTTCATAATTCGGAGGCACGAGATCTCTTTGCCCGGGATGTGGCCAAATCCAGCCGTCAGTCGGACTCTGGGTGGAAGCAAATCTCTGGCGAAAATCCTCGCCGTTAAGTCTAAAGGCTCAGGGCCCAACATTTCGTTCCAGGGAATCAATCAAAATGGCGCTTTTATCCAAAGTGCCGATCAAAGAGTAGACCTGGTCCTTCATCTGTTCCGACCCTTTGCAATCGATATGAACTATGAATTTTGAAACTCGCCCTTCGCTAAAAAAACCGACCAACGTTTTCCCGTTTTCTTCTAACTTTTCCATTCGGCAATTCAAATTAGGCTGTTTGGAAAGAGCCTCGATCAAACTGACATTTGCTTTATCGAGAGCGACTTTTTCGGAGCGATCACTCCCAGCTTCATAGGCCGGGTCTTCAGCAAAAGACATCGAAGCTGAAAGTGTGATGAAAGTGGCTAAAAAAATGAGTTTCATATTTTTTCCTTAAGTTAAAAGTCGCTCGAATAATTGCGGAGCCGAACCCTGATTGCAAACCTTCAATTGTTCGATGATCTTAAGATTCCGGTTAAAGTCGTGTTGGCTTAGTTCGATCGCGTCTCTATTAAAAACATCCCGATGAACAGGGGAAAAACGACATCTCAACTTGGAGACACCTTGAGTGAAGAACTCAATAAATTTCACAACCTTGAGGAAGCCGCCGGAATGATGGATTGGGAACAGCTCCAGCAGCAAATTCGCCAGCTTGAAAATGAGTTTATGAAATACCAAGACGTTCAAGGAAATTCTTCGATCCCCAAGGCCGTGCACAAGATGGTTCTCATAGAAAATATTATGAGCCGACGCGAGCGGGGACTAATTTAAACGCGGGTAAAAACATGGTCCCGAGAAAAACGAACTTTCTTCAAAGAAGCGTACTTGTCGTCTTGGTGTCTGTACCCGAAAGCAATCGACGCAATTTTTTTCGTCGCATCAAATTTTTTGACCGCGTATCGCCAGTTGAGTGCTTTTAAGATTTCCGCTGAAATTTCCATTTGGTTTTACCTGATTACTTTAGTTCGACGAATTTGATTTCTTCAGAATCACACAAGTCTTGATCAGCTTGTGACAGGTTTCGACCGTCACGGCAGCCATTTTTAAGAACGCTGGCCAAAGTTCCTTTGACGACACATTTTCCACCGGGGGCTCGTTCACATTCGGCTCCGCAGGTGACGCCGTCGTCCTGGCAAATTCGACCCGCGGATTCCGTCAGGCTGGCCAAGTTGCCACAGCCCTTGCCCTTGCCCTTCCCAGAGGCCAACGAGTCAATGCACTCGTCAACGGCGCCGGCGAAGCTAGTTACACTTGTTAGGCTGATGATGGGGAATAACGCGATTAGGATTAAAGATTTGAGTTTCATTCTGGGGACTCCTGATTTTAATGATTTTGGGTTTGTTGGACACCCTTTTACACCAAGATCAGGCTTTCGGGGGAAGATTTCCCCGGCCCTGTAAGAACTGCTCAAAATTTCGGGGAGTACTCCGGCATGGTTTGGTGCCGGCCCATTAGTCTTATTTACCTTGAGATGTTTTGGTGCACTTCATTTTTTCGTACTGAAGTTTGCCAAGACCTGTCTTTAAGTTGAGGGTGTCAACGTCTTCGCCATTCTTGATTGTTAAAGTCGAAGCTGTTTGCGTGACCTCGCCATATTGGTAACCGCCACCGTACGCGACAACATTGTCGTCAAGTTTTGAGGTGTAGCCCACGTTCTTGCCATTTTTCTGGTGCGAGCAAACCACGAAGGCGCCAAGAGCATGACTACCACCCGTTTCGACATCGGCGCAGACCCAGGAAGAAACGATCTTGTTTCCTCGGCCACATTCGTTGGTGGGTACCGTTTCCGCAAAAACAGAAATTGAAACGATAAGAGTCGATGCAAAGATTAGGATAGCTTTCATTTGTGTCTCCTGAGTTAGATTTTAATTGTCATAAATCGTCTAGCGCTCCCCAGTGCTCTATGCAATCAGTCTGCATTAAGGGATTTTTCCAGGATTTACTTGGAATTATTTTCATGGGCAGTAAGGCAATTCTTGGAATGTGCACACCGTTTCTTGAAGGCCAGCCTTTAGGTTAAGAAACAGCGAACGTGAGGTTTATTTGCCTAATAATTCATTTTCACTTTAACAAGTTGGTTAACCAGCGCTTCAATTTCGCTAGCAGTGGGAGATCCATTGAACTTCACCATCCTCGGAGACATCTCCGTTGGCCCGCGCTCAATTGATCTCACAAGAACTGGAGTTCCAGCGTCGTCAAAAACGTACAGAGAT
>JAYUPS010000176.1:0-9399 GCA_043759945.1 Bdellovibrio sp. | reverse complement strand
AAGTTTTGAAATCTGAATCAGGATGTATTTTTGCTCTCGAGAAAGGACCCACCTTTCCAAGGAGAAATCATGATTCACTTGTTACTGATCACCGCACTTTTTGCTCTTTCCGGTTGTGGCGTCGAACTGCAAGACGCTAGGCCACCCTCAACTCGCGCAGCTGTCCCTTTTTCTCTGCCTAGTCACACGCCCGCACCAATGGCAGGCCCACATCACGAGATCATCGCGGGTCCTCAGCCCAACGAATACTTCGTGCGCCTGCATCCTCCGACCGGGACTTCCCGAATCGAAAAGTCAGGAGCCGAGTTTTTGCAATCACAGAATTTGACCAGCGAAGTAGATCAAGCCGTTCAGGCCGGAGGTACTTATGGCTACCGCTTTAAAGGATCCGGTGAAGTTTCGATCGAAGTTGAAATACCGAAAGATCTGCACATTCAAGGAATTCAAAAGTTGGAGACACCCCTTAAAAATTTCCGAAGAATTTTTTTCAGCGAGAACTCTTTGCTGCTGACCGAGGGCAAAGATTTGGATTTATTTGCCGAAGAAATTATTGCCGGCGTAAATTCCAGCATTCAAGCTTTTGTGGCACCGGCCCTGGAGGGACAAAATGGAAAATCCGCAGGTCATCTCAGAATCGGAGCTTATAAAGTTGCCGGTGTCTTAAAAATTGAAATGCGGGGACAAACCGGAGGTCCTGGATTGTCCGGCGCGCCCCATTCAGAACGTTCGGCCACGGGGGCTGGGCATCGCGGAAACTTTTCAGGTTTTGTCTCGAGCTGCAGTGACAACAAACCCGGAAATGCAGGCACTAACGGTGCTGTGGGCCGCGACGGAGCGCAGGGCCTGGTCGGCGGAGACGGGGGGCGCGTAGAAATTTTTGTCGAAGCGCTCTCAAATAAAAATGTAAGAACCCGAGTCGACGGGGGCGCTGGCGGAGTGGGAGGCCGCGGTGGTCCTGGGCAGTTGGGTGGATTTCCGGGGCCGTCGATGAATTATGGAACTTTTAATGGAAACTATGCGCCGATCCCCTGTCCGGTCGTTCCTAATTTGGGCGAGGGTTTAACGGGGCCCACAGGTCGTGACGGCCAAGCCGGAGCTCCCGGGAATCAAGGAGTTATTTCTTCTCAATTTTAAAATAATCCGGAACCACAAAATCGGGCTGCAAGGGATATTGATAGCTCTTGTAGCTCGCTAAAAGTGGTTCGCCCGCCTGTCGGTAGATTTCGTTCCAAAAAAGAGAGAGCAAGACCACCGATCGGGCCATCTGTTCGATGATCAGCGGTCGGTACTGTGCGACGATTTTCGCGTTGAGCTCTCGTTCCGCTGGTTTTTTTATTTCCATCCCTTTTTCATTTGAAAAAATCGAAGCCTTCTTAACTTTGTCGATTTCAAGAATCTTTTTTATTTCGAGCAAAGATACTTTTGAAAGTTCGCGCATTCGCTCCAGGACGTTGCCTTTTAATTTCCATGTTTTTTTCAATATTAAAGCCCGAGCCACGACCTGACTTAAAAGTTTTTCGTCGAATTCGGCGACGATTTCGTGCTCGTAAAAAGCGTGGATTCCGCCGTGACCACTGCCGTAACCGTCATGATCGACCGTCGAATGAAAGGGCTGCCCGTTGTCACCGACAAAATGCCCGAGAACTCCCATCGAATTGATCATCTCGTGAATGGACTTATTAAATTCCAGATCTTTATTTTGTTCTTCTTTACGGTCTTTTGGAAGCGGGCTTGATGTGGCCACTTTGCCAGACTGTATCGCCCGGCGAACAAATTGGTCCGCTCTCCACCAATTGGAACCGAATTCTTTGGGAATTGATTTAATTTTTTTATCCTTAAAACTTTTGTCTTCAAAGTCGGTGATGATTTGTTGAAAATCCAAGGGGATCTGATCGACCGGCAAACCTAAAATCTCGGTGTCCACGTAGTGGGTCGGCATCCCGTATTCTGCGGCCTCGGGACCCGCCGATTTCCAGTGAATGTCGGGGATATTGCACAGGTGGCCCATTTGGGGAGCCCGCAGCTTTAAAAAGGCCCGCAGAGCCGCCGGTTCCGTCAAAAAAGTGGCCGCTTGGCAAATCGTGTCGTGACCCCTTAAACCCCAAGCCAATACGAAACCAGAATAAAAAAATACAATTAAGACTCCGAAAAACTTAGGCATGTTGACCCCCTGGGACGATCACCCTATCACAAGGACATGGAATTAAAACCCATCGGTTTTTTAAAATCCTGCTATCCCGAAAAGTTCGGAACACCCCGACAGTCCGGATTGGTGCCGCAGGCGACTTCGGAGCTTCAGATTTTGCCAGAGTTTCAGCCCGAGTTCAGTCTGCAGGGCTTAGCTGAGTTTTCGCATATCTGGGTGATCTTTCATTTTCATAAAAACACAAATCTGACTTTCCAATCAAAAGTGCACCCACCCCGGCTCGCGGGAAAAAGCACTGGGGTTTTTGCGACCCGCAGTCCGCATCGCCCGAATCCTGTGGGTCTTTCGGTCGCTAAAATAGAAGGGATTCAAGATTCGCGGATTCTGCTTTCGGGATTGGATATCATTGATGAAACTCCTGTATTTGATATCAAACCCTATCTCCCGTCCATCGAGGCCATTCCCGCAGCCCGAGGATCGTGGACTGACGTCAGCTCCACCGGTCCAGAAATTCTAATTAAATGGGATCCCGAAGCTTTGAGAGAATTGGAAGAGTGGGCAAAAAACACGGAAAGACCTTTTTTGAAGGATCTGGTGGAGTCCACTTTAAAACTCGATCCGCGCCCCACAGTTTATCGGGGATTTGAGGGCCAAGAAGCGGCAAAATACCGGCAAATCCACGCAGTGCGACTATTTGAGGGAGATGTTAAATTTCAGTTCGTAGAACCTCAGGTTGCCTGCGTTTTAAAGGTTATCCCCCATTATATCCCCAATGCATGATTCTATCTTGTTGCCTTGGTGCACGAGGGTTGATTAAAAATTAGACATCGCAAATGAATTTGGAGAGATTGAGGAATGGAAACCGTCACTGATTATAAAGAGCAATCGAAAATTCGCAAAGTACCTGTTTTGAGCTTGAGCCATTACACGGCCGGGTCCCCCGAGCAGCAAGTTAAATTCATTGAGCAACTTTTTTTGGGGATCAGAGACTATGGCTTTATTATTTTAAAAGATCACGGAGTCTCTGCCGAGCTTTTATCAAAAGCCTATCAAACACTCGAAAAATTTTCTCAGTTGCCGGTGGGTACAAAAATTCAATACGCTAAGGCCCACGGTGGGCAACGAGGGTACACGCCGTTTGGAACCGAGCACGCCAAAGATTCTCCGGTCATGGACCTCAAAGAGTTTTGGCATGTCGGCCAAGAAATTTCCTCGGGCCACGAACTTTCAAAATTTTATCCGGCGAACGTTTGGCCCACAGAAATCCCTGAATTTAAAATAATTTTTTCGGAACTTTACAAATCACTCGAGGATGCCGGTAAGGCTCTGTTGCAAGCTTTAACGGCGCCGCTGGACGTGGATCAATTTTATTTTCAAAATATGGTGGACGACGGAAACTCGATACTGCGTTTACTCCACTATCCCCCGATCGGTCCTGGCGTTGATCCCCGCTGTTTACGGGCTGCCCCGCACGAAGACATCAATTTGATAACGATTTTACCCGCCGCCACGGCTTCTGGTTTGCAACTTAAAGATCGGGATGGAACTTGGCTTGATGTCATTGCGGAAAAAGACACTTTGATCGTTGATGCGGGGGATATGCTCGCGCGAATTACGAACGAAGTCATACCCTCGACCACCCATCAGGTTGTGAACAGTCCCGAAGCCTCGGGGAAAAGCCGTTACTCGATGCCATTTTTTATGCATCCGCGTCCGGATGCGATTTTGTCTTGTTTGCCATCGTGCAAAGGGGCCGGAGCCAAGTATCCGGATATTTCATCGCATGATTTTTTGATGCAGCGGTTGCGGGAAATTGGACTTATGACATGAGCCGAAGTATTTCCATCAAAGCGTAATCCATCCAGCGGTAAGATTGCAGCGGAGTTTTTTCTCGGTGGATGTAACCCAAATGTCCACCCATATCTTCAATGTGCAACTGAAGGCTCGGTGACTTTTTGGTCTCGAGGATGTCATTAAAATCAATAAAGGGATCATCTTTCGAAGTTATTACGATCGTGGGTCGAGTGACTTGGTTTAAATAGAAATACGAACTGCATTTACGGTAGTAATCTTGCCCGCTATCAAAACCAGAATTGGGTGCCACAAAGCGATCGTCGAATTCGTTGATCGGCATAATCCAACTCATTCTTTTGGGAGAGGATATGATTCCCTCGCTATCCAAATGCCGAATCAAATGCGACAGATAGGAAACAAAGTAAATGCCAAAGGGGCGATTCAGACCTTTGGCAAAAAGCATCGACGTCCGCTGCAAATGAACGGGCGGATTAACGGCTATAGCCAGATCGGGCAGCGAAATCTGCAACTCATTTTTGCGATCGTGAAAAGAGGCTTCGTCATAGATTCCGTAATCTGGAATTACGTAGCTCATTAACAGCAACAGAGCGTTAGCGCTCATCGAAAAACCCATCGTCACGATGCGCTTGCCCGGATATTTTTTGCGGAGCTGATGAATAACAAAACCCAGATCTTCGGAGCGACCGCAATGGTAGACTTTTTTTGAGTAGCCTTTGCTTTCCCCGCAATTGCGGTGATTCATCAAAAACACGCTGTGCCCATCTTTTTGAATTTCGCGGGCCATACGCTGCATGTACGAGGATTTAATATCGCCTGCCAGGCCGTGACAAAGAACAACGATCGTCGGTGAATCGTTGTCAATAAACCGGCAAACCAGCTCATCTCCGTCGAGAAGTTTTAATCGAACACGTTCGCCCTTAATTTTAAGCAGGCGGCAGGGTAACATTTCAGCAAGAATTGTCTGTGCGTGACCGCTTCGGGCCCAAAGGGGAGCTTCGCATGGAATCAAGGGAAGTGTTCGGTTCATAAACTCTTTTGCAAAAGACATTTTTGCCATACACTTGGAAGTTGTTCAAACGAGGACTGGGGAGCATGAATAAATTTTGGGGATTGTCCATCGGCGGAATCATCTTAGCCCTGTCGTTATACTGGTTTTATTCCGCCAACCGAGCTGCTACTGCTCCCGGCTTGAATCCGGCGGGAGATTTGGCGGTGTCACCCCGCCCAAGTGGACCGAAAGATGACGACCTGATACCCGATCCGGACGACTTGATCGCAAAGTCCACCGCCGATCAAGCCGAAGCCAATACAGCGCCAGGCACCGCAGAATCAAACATTTTACCGTCGGGAGAACTTTCGATCCCCACTTCGGTGATTACGGAACTAAAAAAATGTTTGGGCGGCAAAGCGGGACTGGAATCCGTGAATTCTTCGCAGGATTTGTTTGCCCAATTGGGAGATCCCGTGAAAACCCGGGAGCGTTGGATCGATTGGAGTTTCAAAGTCGAAGGCGGGAAAGAGCGGCGTGTTCATTGGGAAAATGTGGAAGATGACAGTGGAAAAGTTCGACCCACTTTGATGGTTTTTGACTTGGATGAACGGGGAGATCCAATACCCTATCCGATGGATGCTCGGGATCAGGAGGAGCCAACGCAAGAATACGTCGATGCCTTGCTGGAGCAAGGCCAGGGACTGCAGAAAGAAACCTCCAATCTTAAGGAATATGCGGGCGGAGTTCATCTGGAGTATTTGGAAAAAAATGGCCAGCTGAAAGAAGTCGAATTTGAGCGCGACAATATTTTTTTTCGCTGTGATCAGGTTAATCAAACCAACACGTGCCATTGCTTCAATTAAACGTTTCTGGTCAACCTACAAAAACTTAAATTCACCAGACACCTGGACTAAGGTTTAAATTTCCGCGTCATAGGGTTGTGCGGATCTCTCGTGAGCACTCAAAATGTCAAGAATCGCTGACACAAAGGAGTTGCCATGAAGACACTGATCTTCTTTATTATGTTGCTTTCATTTTCGGTGATCGGCTGTGCACCGCCGGTGGGAAATGAAACCGCAGATCTGCTTGGTGAAAACGATCCGCCGATCGAGGAATCTGAGCCACCGGTCGAGGAACCGGGAAGAGACAGCCTTTCGGAAGGGGAAGCCCAGAAGCTGCGCGAGTCCTTTGTCGAGGTGAACTACAGTGAAAACCAACAACAAGAGATCCTGGCTCAGTATGCGTCCATAGATCCCAAGAAATTAGTTCCCGCGAACTTGCTAAAAAAAGTGATCTTGTTTTATCACACCAACCTGCTCCAGCTTAAAAATGATAACTATGTGACCATCGTTGATTATTCTGCCCGCTCCAGTAAAGAACGGATGTTCTTAATCAATATGAAAACTGGGGACGTGACGACTTACCAGGTTGCCCACGGTCGGGGTTCTGACAACAACAACGACGGATATGCGGAGCGCTTTAAAAATTCGTTGGGGAGCCATGCTTCGTCCCTGGGCTACTTCTTGACGGCGGAAACCTACTACGGCGGCAATGGAAGATCCCTGCGTCTGGATGGAATTTCGGATACAAACTCGAATGCCCGACGACGCGATGTCGTCGTCCACGGTGCCAAGTACGTCAAAAATAACAACTCGCGCCCCGGTCGATCTTGGGGCTGTCCGGCGCTTTCAATGAAATTGAAAGACAAATTCATCGACCGCATAAAAAATGGCAGTTTGATGTACACCGGTCTATCAAAGATCGACTCCGTTGTAAGCTCGAATGGTCATTATAACGATTGAAATTCCGGTCAAATAAAACAGAGCCGCGAAAACAGTTTTCCCGAAACTGAGCTTTTCGCCGGCTCGAAGTCCCTGATAAAGATATAAAATTGCGAGCCCGTGAAAAAGCACCGGCACAAGCATTGAAAATAAACCGCAAAAATAAAATCTCTGCAGGTGTCGCGGCGGGGGCGCTTCCCCCGCTAAAACGACATTTGTTTCCCGTAAAAATTTTTCAATCAATGATTTGGCTCGGTCCGTGTCTTGATCTCGCACCAGGATTTCAAATCCATCAAAAAACGTTGAGTAGCCCTCATAGGAAATGTCGACCGTGGTGTCGGTAAACTTGCGGCTCAAGTCACGGGGCGGGGATTGAGCGGGAATTCCGTCAGATCCTAGAGCACTGATCAAAGCATCCCGTTGAATTATACTGTCGGCTTTAAAAACGGATTTCAAGATTTCAAGCGCGTGAGCGCCTCTTGCAAATCATGAACTTGAAGTTTGGCTTGCTCCAAAAGTTTTCGATCGTTTTCGATGACGTCTTCGGCCGCATTTTTAACAAAGCTGTCATTCGACAACCGGCCCGTCAGTAATTGCACATCTTTGGCAAATTTTTCGATGGCTTTGTCGATGCGTTTAACTTCTTCATCGATATCAACCAAGCCTTCCAGCGGGATGATGACTTTGACGGAAGTTCCATCCACGGTCACCAAAGACACTGCGCATTTTGAAAGCGATCCCTCAGTACCAACATCCAAGAGTTCAAGCCGTGCCAGGCTAATGATCGAATCTCGGTGGGATCCCAGAATTTTTTGGGCACGATCATCGCTTGGCGCCATGCGGACTTTGAGCTTTATCGCGGGCGAAATACGGTTTTCCCCCCGAATATTTCGAATGGCCGCAATCACACCCTTCACCAGATCAACTTCGGCCGCCGCGGTCTCAGAGCCCAGGGCCAAAAATTCACGGTCATTGCGAGCGTTTGGGTACTCATCGGTAATACAGGCCGTGCCGCGGATAGGGAGCTTCTGATAAAGTTCTTCGGAAATAAATGGAGCCATCGGATGCAGCAAACGCATAACTCGATTTAACACCTGGGCCATCACCAATTGGCTTGCCGCTTTTTCCTCGGCATTGGAGCCGTTGAAAATGGGTTTACAAAATTCGATGTACCAGTCACAGAAATCATACCAGACAAAGCTGTAGATCGCGGTGGCCGCATCGGCAAACCGGAACTGCTCCATGGCCTGCTCAACAGTCTGTAAAGTCTGCGCCAGCTTAGTGATAATCCACTGATCGTATCCAGAGAGATGAGCTTTCACCGGCAAGGCTTTTGCGCCTTGAGCCGGAACCTTAAAATCCTGAAGCGAAGTTAATGCAAATCGTGTCGCATTCCAGATTTTATTCATGAAATTGCGGTAACCCTCGATGCGTTGTTCGCTGTACTTATAATCTTTGCTCGAGTGGATGTGAGCCAAGAATGAAAACCGAAGCGCGTCGGCTCCAAATTTTTCGATCAGCTCAACCGGATCAACCGAGTTGCCCAGTGATTTTGACATTTTTCGGCCTTGGGAATCTCGGACAATCCCGTGCAAATAAATATGTCGAAACGGAATATCTCTGTTGAATTCGATTCCCATCATCACCATGCGAGCGACCCAAAAGAAAAGAATGTCGGGTCCGGTCACTAAAACATTGGTCGGATAAAAAGTTTTGAGAGCTTCGGTTTCTTTCGGCCAGCCCAAAGTGCTAAAGGGCCACAACGCAGAACTAAACCAAGTGTCCAAGACGTCCTCGTCCTGTTTTACTTGGCTGCTTTTGCATTTTTCACATTGGGTTACATCCGCTTCGGAAACCGTGATGTGTTTGCAATCGGCACAGTACCAAGCGGGAATACGATGACCCCACCAAAGTTGACGGGAAACGCACCAGTCTTCGATGTTGTTAAGCCAATGCAGATAAACCTTGGTCCATGATTCCGGTTCAATGCCGATCGTGCCGCTTTCAACAACCCGCTGGGCAGGCACGACCAATTTTTCCATTTGGACAAACCACTGGTCCGACATAAAGGGTTCGACCACCGCCCCGGTGCGGGAACAGTGACCCACGTTCAGTTGGTGGGGCTCTTCCTTTTCTAGAAGCTCGTTAGTCTTTAGGTCTTCGAGAACTTTTTTGCGCGCTTCAATCACAGTTAGTCCCTGGTAGGGGCCGGTTTTTTCATTCATCAAAGTTTTGGTCGTTAAAATATTAATAAACGGCAGGTTGTGACTTTTTCCGATTTTGTAATCGTTGAAATCATGCGCTGGCGTAATCTTAACGACTCCGGAGCCAAAAGTTTTATCAACGTAAGAATCGGCGATGATCGGAATTTTTCGGCCCAAAAGTGGAAGGATTACGTTTTGTCCAATCAACGCTTGGTAACGATCATCATCGGGATGAACGCAAACTGCGGTATCACCAAGCAAGGTTTCGGGTCGAGTGGTTGCCACCACCAAAAAGCCCTGGCCATTTTCTAGCGGATACTTAATATGCCAAAGACTTCCTTTCACCTGTTTGTGCTCAACTTCTAAATCCGAGATGGCGGTTTCCAGGGGTCCACTCCAATTCACCAACCGAGTGCCCCGGTACAGCATGCCTTTTTTATGAAGACCGACGAAAACTTTTTT
>JAYUPS010000175.1:0-9405 GCA_043759945.1 Bdellovibrio sp. | reverse complement strand
CTGCGGCAGCTCCCGTAGCCGTTGCGGCTGCTGGTGGTGGCGGTGGTGGAGCTCCAGTCGAGGAAAAAACGACATTTGACGTTATCCTCAAAGAAGCCGGCGCTAACAAAATCAACGTGATCAAAGAAGTTCGTGCTTTGACAGGTCTTGGACTGGCAGAAGCGAAAGCCCTTGTTGAAGGCGCGCCTAAAACAGTTAAAGAAGGCGTGACTAAAGATGACGCTGCAAAAATGAAAACTCAGCTCGAAGCAGCTGGCGCAAAAGTAGAAGTTAAGTAATTTGCTTAAATTTTAAACAGGGTGGCATTCACTGGGGCGGCATCGAGAGATGCCGCCTTCAAAGATGCTGCCCTGTTTCTTTTTGTAGCTTTGTTACTCTTAATAATATCCGTTGCTTATTGGATTGGCTTTTGAATAGTATCGGGCCTTGCAAAAATTTAGCCAGGGATCCTATTCAAAAGACAAGTCGATGAATTTGAATCTTCGTTTTTCTCTCGTGGGGTCTGCCGAACTTCCTCCTCTAAAAGAGTTCGATTGTTTTCGTATCTTTAAATCTTTGAAGGAGAATGCATGGACCTCACTCCAGTAACCGCGAGTAACATTCGTGTTCGCAAATCATTTGCGAAAAATAAACAAGTCATCACAATCCCAAACTTAATTGAACTTCAGAAAAGTTCTTACGAAGCATTTTTGCAAAAAGATGTGGATGCCGATCGCCGACAAGAGGCCGGACTTCAGGCGGTCTTCAAGTCGGTTTTTCCGATTTCCGATTTCAACAACACCTCAAGTCTCGAGTTTGTGTCTTACACTCTGGAACCTGCAAAATACGACGTGGATGAATGCCGCCAACGCGGAATGACTTTTGCTGCTCCCGTCAA
Source organism: Bdellovibrio sp. (assembly GCA_043759945.1). Taxonomy (GTDB): domain Bacteria; phylum Bdellovibrionota; class Bdellovibrionia; order Bdellovibrionales; family Bdellovibrionaceae; genus JAYUPS01. Next base: position 8,528 of record JAYUPS010000175.1, on the reverse strand, counting down.
AGTAACACTTCGTTTGATCGTTTTTGACGTTGATGAAGCAACCGAAGCTCGTTCAATTCGTGACGTCAAAGAACAGGAAGTTTACCTGGGCGAAATTCCGCTCATGACGCAAAATGGTTCTTTTATCATCAACGGTACTGAGCGGGTTGTCGTTTCTCAGCTTCACCGTTCTCCGGGTGTGTTCTTCGATCACGACAGTGGTAAAAACAACGCTTCGGGAAAATTAATCTACAACGCACGTGTAATTCCATACCGTGGATCTTGGCTCGACTTCGAATTTGACCAAAAAGATTTGATTCATGCTCGTATCGATCGCCGACGTAAATTTCCCGTTACAATTATCTTAAAAGCTCTTGGTTACACCGCCGAGCAACTTCTTGAGTATTTCTATGATCTCGACACAGTGGTCGTCCGGAACAAGAAACTTTATCGGCAGCTCGACATTGAACGCATGGCCGGTCAACGCGCTTTGGTCGATATCTTGGACCCTAAGACTCAGGAAGTTTTAATTAAAGCGGGTCGTCGAATCACTAGGGCCGTTGTCAAAAAAGTTCAGGCATTAGATCTGAAAGAAGTTGAAGTAGCTCCTGAAGACCTGACCGGAAAAGTACTGGCAAAGCCTTTGATCGACGAAGAAACAGGCGAAATTATCGCAGACTCGAACACCGAACTCGACCCGGCTGTGATTCTTCGTGGTCTGGACGCAGGCATCACTAAGTTCCATATGATTTTCTTCGATGGCCTGACCGTGGGACCCTTTCTGCGCAACACTTTGCTCGTGGATAAAGTCGCCAGCAAAGAAGAGTCGCTCTTGAAAATCTACCAACATTTGCGTCCTGGTGAACCACCAACTTTGGAAGCCGCCACAAACTTCTTTAATCGTTTGTTCTTCGATCCAGAAACTTATGATTTGTCGGAAGTCGGTCGTATTAAAATCAACCATAAGTTTGGAATTTCGATGGAGGAGTGCCCTCCGGAACACCGAACCATGACGAACAAAGATATCTTGTCGACTGTCAAAACCCTGATCGATCTAAAAAATGGTAAAGGGGTCGTTGATGACATCGATCACTTGGGCAACCGGCGTGTTCGATCGGTCGGTGAGTTGCTTGAGAATCAATACCGTATTGGTTTGGTTCGTATGGAGCGTGCGATCCGTGAGCGTATGAGCTTGCAAGACGTTGAAACTATGATGCCGCACGATTTGGTGAACGCGAAACCAGTCAACGCCGTCGTGAAAGAATTCTTCGGATCTTCACAGTTATCCCAATTCATGGATCAAACAAATCCACTTTCTGAAATTACTCATAAACGTCGACTGTCGGCCCTTGGGCCCGGTGGTTTGACTCGTGACCGCGCGGGATTTGAAGTGCGCGACGTGCACCCCACGCACTACGGTCGCATTTGTCCTATTGAAACACCCGAGGGTCCAAACATCGGTTTGATCGCCTCTTTGGCAACTTACGCTCGAATTAATAGTTACGGCTTTATCGAGACGCCTTATCGCAAAGTCGAAGGCGGAAAAGTTTCTTCCGAGATCAGCTATATGTCCGCTCTCGAAGAAGGCGGTCACATTATCGCCCCTGCTGGCCGTGACTCTGGTGTCGTGAAAGAAATCAAAGTCGACAACATGGTTTGCCGTCGCGACGGTGAGTATGAAGTCACAGAAAAAGATAAAATTTCACTTATGGACGTTTCACCTTCGCAGCTGGTTTCAATTGCCGCGTCGTTGATTCCATTCCTTGAACACGATGATGCCAACCGCGCTCTCATGGGTTCGAACATGCAACGTCAGGCTGTTCCGCTGTTAAGATCACGAGCTCCGCTTGTGGGAACCGGCGTTGAGCACTTGGTGGCTCGCGATTCCGGGACCTCGGTGGTGGCCGTCAGCGACGGTATCGTCGAAGAGGTCGATGCTTCTCGGATCGTGGTTCGTCGTCTCGCTAAGGGCGGAGAGCTCGGCGCGAACGTCGACATCTACAACTTAACAAAATATCAACGGACTAACCAAAACACCTGCTTCAACCAGAAACCAATCGTAGAGACTGGCGACCGAGTGAAAAAAGGCGACATCGTTGCCGATGGACCTTCGACAGAGTTGGGTGAATTGGCCTTGGGACAAAACATTCTGGTGGCGTTTACGCCTTGGATGGGTTTCAACTTCGAGGATTCGATCCTTATCAATGAACGTTTGATCAAAGACGACGTTTACACTTCGATTCATATTGAAGAATTTGAGTGCGTTGCCCGTGATACAAAACTTGGAAAAGAAGAAATTTCTCGCGATATAGCTAACGTCGGGGAAGAAGCCCTGAAAGATCTTGATAACTCGGGGATCATCCGCATCGGTGCAGAAGTTCGTCCGGGAACGATCTTGGTAGGTAAAGTTACCCCCAAGGGCGAGACTCAGCTTTCACCAGAGGAAAAACTTTTGCGCGCGATTTTCGGTGAAAAAGCCGGCGACGTTCGCGACACTTCTTTGCGCACCCCTTCGGGCGTTTACGGAACTGTCATCGACGCGCAAGTTTACTCGCGCGAAGGTTCCGACCGTGATGAGCGACTGGCGAGCATTATCGAAGATAAAAAACGTAAATTGGAGAAAGATCTCTCGGTCGAGCAAAACGTTATTAAAAATAACGCACTGGAAAAACTGAAAGATATTTTGATCGGCAAAAAAACAACCGGCGTTCTGTTGAACGAAGATGGAAGCCAAAAGCTTTTGAACAAGGGCCAAGACATCGCGTCTTCGGATCTTGAAATTATTCCTTTCGAGCTTTTGACGTACATCCCTCTTGAACAAGAGATCGAGTACCAAGCCACGCGTATTTTGGATGGTGCAAAAAATCAGTTGGAAGCCGTGAAGATGGTCTTCAATGAAAAAATCGATCGATTACGTAAGGGAGACGAACTTCCTCCGGGCGTAATCAAAATGGTCAAAGTCTACGTCGCTATTAAGCGTAAACTTCAGGTCGGTGATAAATTTGCCGGACGCCATGGAAATAAAGGGGTTGTTTCTAAAGTATTGCCTTCCGAAGATATGCCTTATTTGGCTGACGGTACTCCGGTTGACATGGTGCTGAACCCACTTGGGGTTCCATCGCGGATGAATATTGGTCAGATTCTAGAAGTTCACTTGGGTTGGGCTGCTAGAAATTTGGGCCAGCAAATCGCGGCGAACCTCGACAAATGGAATACCGAGCACGTTAAAAAAGAGATGAAAGACATCTTTAACGATGCGGACATCTCGGCGAAAATTGACGGCGCCGACGAAGGGTCTTTGCGTAAAGTTGTCAAAACTATGAGGAACGGTATTCACGTAGGAACTCCGGTATTCGACGGAGCTCGCGAAACCGACGTGAAAGATTTGTTGGCGAAAGCAGAGCTGCCTTCTTCGGGGCAGATGATCCTGTTTGACGGACGATCAGGAGAGCCATTCAAGAATCCAGTGACTGTCGGAATCATGTACATGTTGAAACTTCATCATTTGGTCGAAGAGAAGATTCATGCTCGGTCCATCGGGCCTTATTCCCTTGTGTCGCAACAGCCTTTGGGTGGTAAAGCTCAATTCGGGGGACAGCGGCTTGGAGAAATGGAAGTCTGGGCGATCGAAGCCTATGGTGCCGCTTACTCTCTGCAAGAATTCTTAACTGTGAAGTCGGATGACGTCGCGGGAAGAACTCGTATGTATGAAAGTATCGTCAAAGGAGAAAATATTTTGGAACCAGGTTTGCCGGAGTCTTTCAACGTACTTGTGAAAGAGCTTCAGTCTTTGGCTTTAAATATCGAACTGATGGAGTCCAACATCTTAACAGATGATTCCGATCTTATGGGCGATGAAGGCATGGGCGAGCAGATCTTGGTAACTGCAACTACAAATGGTGGGGGAAATTCGGGGGGATCAACGGGCGGGGGTTCAACTCCTCCTCCAGCGGATCAGGCTCACTAACGTCTGTTGGAGGTCGGCCACAAGGTGGCCTCCGCCCGCCGAGCTGCAAAGTTAGTTCGGTGGAAATTGGTTACAAAATTGAATTATGAAAGGGTGTTACCTTGAAAGACTTATTAAATTTTTTCGATAAACCAAAAGATCCATTGTCGTTTGATGCCGTACGGATTTCTTTGGCTTCTCCAGAAATGATCCGTGATTGGTCCTTCGGCGAAGTGAAAAAACCGGAGACCATTAACTACCGAACTTTTAAACCCGAGCGCGATGGTTTGTTCTGCGCAAAAATCTTCGGTCCGATCAAGGACTACGAGTGCCTTTGCGGTAAGTACAAACGCATGAAATATCGCGGCGTCGTCTGTGAAAAATGCGGCGTTGAAGTCACGCAATCTAAAGTTCGTCGTGAACGTTTGGGTCACATTGAACTCGCGACTCCGGTAGCTCACATTTGGTTCCTACGGTCACTACCAAGCCGTATCGGTAACCTCCTGAATCTTTCATTGAAAGAAGTCGAAAAGGTTCTTTATTGCGAAGCTTATATGGTTATTGATCCCATGGAGACCACGTTGCTCGAAGGGCAAATTCTGCCGGAAGAGGCCTATCAAGCGGCACTCAATGAATTCGGTCCGAACTTTAAAGCCGGAATGGGTGGCGAAGCTGTCCGTGAAATGCTCCGTAAGATTGATCCCGAGTATCTCTCTCGTAAACTGAGACTCGAGATGAAAGAGACTAAATCGGAAGCCGGTCTTAAGAAATTGTCGAAACGATTAAAAGTCGTCGAGGCTTTTAAAGGTTCAATCAACAAACCTGACTGGATGATGCTCGAGGCTTTGCCGGTTCTGCCGCCAGATCTTCGTCCCCTTGTTCCTTTGGATGGTGGTCGGTTTGCAACTTCGGATCTGAATGATCTGTACCGTCGAGTCATTAACCGTAACAATCGATTAAAACGCCTCCAGGAGCTCAACGCTCCGGATATTATCATCCGCAATGAAAAACGAATGTTGCAAGAAGCCGTCGATGCACTCTTGGATAACGGACGTCGCGGAAAAACCTTTACCGGACCAAACAAACGTCCTTTGCGTTCTTTGAGCGATATGCTCAAAGGGAAACAAGGTCGCTTCCGTCAGAATCTACTCGGAAAACGTGTGGATTATTCGGGTCGTTCGGTGATCGTGGTTGGACCAACTTTGAAATTACATCAGTGTGGCCTTCCTAAAAAAATGGCTCTCGAACTTTTCAAACCCTTTGTTTACAACAAATTGGAAGAGCGCGGACTTGCAACGACCATCAAGCAAGCGAAAAAACTTGTGGATCAAGAGCTCGTCGAAGTTTGGGATATCTTAGCCGATGTCGTAAAAGAACACCCGGTATTACTAAATCGTGCGCCGACTCTTCACCGACTTGGAATCCAGGCTTTCGAACCCGTTCTTCATGAAGGTAAAGCAATCCAACTGCACCCCCTCGTTTGTACGGCGTTCAATGCCGATTTCGACGGAGATCAGATGGCCGTGCATGTTCCCTTGTCAATTGAAGCCCAAGTGGAAGCGCGCGTTTTGATGATGTCGACAAACAACATTCTTTCACCGGCTTCTGGAAAGCCAATCATCAATCCATCGCAAGATATCGTTTTGGGTCTGTATTGGATGACACGGATTCGTCCTGGCGCCAAAGGCACGGGTTCCAAATTTAACTCTGTGATTGAAGCACAGTACGCTTATGAATCGGGAGTCGTAGATCTTCAAGCCGCTTGCAAAGTGCGTATTGATGGAAAACTTCGTGATACCTCGGTCGGCCGATCTATTCTGGCCGATGTGGTTCCACGCGAAGTTCCATTCGAAGAAACCAACGTTGTAATGAACAAAAAACAAATTGCAAACTTGATCGACAAGACGTTCCGTCTTGCCGGTGCGAAAGCGACTTGTATTTTGGCTGATAAAATTATGGAAATGGGATTTAAATTCTCGACAGCAGCGGGCTTGTCAATTTGCATCGACGACATGATTATTCCGGATACAAAAACTCAGTCTTTGAAAGAAGCTGAAGCTCAAGTTTCGGAAATTCAGCAACAGTACGATGAAGGTTTGATCACGGATGGTGAGCGCTACAATAAAGTTGTGGATATCTGGGCGCAAACCGCTGACCGTATCTCTAAAGAGATGATGGGTAAGATCGAAAAACAAAAATTTAATATTGATGGCAAAGAGACCCTTGGGCCTTCGTTCAACCCAATCTTCATTATGGCGGATTCGGGAGCGCGGGGATCTGCGGCTCAGCTTCGTCAGTTGGGTGCCATGCGGGGTCTTATGGCGAAACCATCGGGTGAAATCATCGAAACACCGATTACGGCGAATTTCCGCGAAGGTTTGACTGTACTTCAGTACTTTATTTCGACGCACGGAGCTCGTAAGGGTCTTGCCGATACAGCTCTTAAAACTGCCAACTCAGGATACCTGACTCGTCGTTTGGTGGATGTCGCTCAGGATGTCATTGTTTCTGAAGATGATTGCGGATCGACAGATGGACTTGAAGTAACGCCGCTTTTTGAAGGCGGAGAAATCATTCAAGGTCTCGGCGACCGAATTTTAGGACGAACAACGCTTTTAGACATCGTCGACCCTTACACCAATCAACTTTTGGTTCACGCCGGTAAACAAATGACCGAGGACCAAGTTAAGAAAATCGATGAGCTCGGTATCGAGAAAATCACGATTCGGTCTGCACTTACTTGCAAAACTCGTCGTGGCGTTTGCATCCGATGTTACGGACGTGACCTTGCGCGCGGAGCGACGGTAAATCTCGGAGAAACTGTCGGTATTATCGCCGCTCAGTCCATCGGGGAGCCCGGAACCCAGTTAACCATGCGAACCTTCCACTTGGGTGGAGCGGCTTCACGAGCGGTTGAGCAATCGGTTCATACTTCTCGTTACGAAGGAACATTGAAGCTTTCTTCAGTTCATGCTGTTCCAAATCGTCTTGGCAAATTGACCGTTATGAATCGTAACGGTGACGCCATTGTTATCGATGAATCAGGTCGTGAACGTGAGCGTTTCAAGCTGGCTTACGGTGCCATCTTGAGCTTTAAAGAAGGCGACACTGTTCCCAAAGGTGCCACGGTTGCGGAATGGGATCCATACTCAAATCCAATCATTGCCGAGCTTTCTGCGAAAATCCAATTTCAGGATATCGAAGAGGGCGTAACGATGACCGAACAAGTGGATCCGGTAACTGGATTTGCGACCAAAGTAATCACCGAGAGCAAGTCCTCAGATAACAAGCCCACAGTGTTGCTGGTTGATGACGACGGAAAATCGCTGATGTTACCCGGTCGTGAGATCCCTGCTCGTTATCTGATCCCTGTTGGAGCCCAACTGATGATCGTCGACGGACAAGAAGTTCACTCGGGCGATGTCGTCGCGAAACTTCATCGTGAGACTTCAAAAACAAGAGATATCACTGGGGGTCTTCCACGGGTCGCTGAGCTTTTTGAAGCACGGAAACCCAAAGAAGCTGCCATCGTTTCTGAAATCGACGGGTTCGTTACTTTCGGAAAAGACGTTAAAGGTAAACAACGAGTGATCGTGACTCCAGAGGTTGGGGAACAAAAAGAATATTTGATCCCTAAGGGTAAACACGTTGCGGTTCGAGAGGGTGAGTACGTCAAAGCCGGAGAGGCTTTGATGGACGGTCCGACCAATCCGCACGATATCTTGGCCGTACTGGGTGAGAAGGCTTTGGCCGCTTACCTCGTGAACGAAATCCAAGAGGTTTATCGTCTGCAAGGTGTGACGATCAATGACAAGCATATCGAGGTCATCGTCCGGCAGATGCTTCGTAAAGTTGAAATCAAAGATTCCGGAGATACCAAGTTCTTGGCCGGCGAACAGGTTGAAAAATACCAAATGCAGGTTGAGAACGAGCGCGTGACGACCGAGGGCGGCCAGCCAGCCACTTCGTATCCGTTGCTCCTGGGTATCACCAAAGTTTCTTTAAGCACCGACAGTTGGATTTCGGCGGCCTCTTTCCAAGAGACCACCAAGGTTCTAACCGATGCGGCCATCAACTCACGAACCGATGGCCTGCGTGGACTGAAAGAAAATATTATCATGGGACGCCTGGTACCTGCGGGAACCGGATTGACCTCTTACAAACGTTGGAAAATCGCAGTACCGGATGAGGACATCATCCCGGCGACAGCTTTGCCAGGTTTTGGATCAGAGACGACAGCCCCTAACCAGGGCTGAAGACTATAACACCTTATTTAAAGGTTATTTCGTGAAGGCGTAGTGAAAACTACGCCTTTTCTTTTGAATTCTATCCATCGAATTGTAAGCTGAAGTTATGGCAAAGAAGTCAAAACCAAAGGTCGTTGTTGTTCGAGAACATCCAATGCATGTTCCTGTGAGCGAAAAAATCCAACCGGGGTAAGATCAGACCCTGATGTCGTGAAAGCATTAATCGCAAGCGAATCCGGATTTCGGGAGGATCCTCCTGAGGTTACCCTGAAAATTCAACCGGAGCGAGCTTGAGTGGTCCTGCGTTGTTAATCACTTAAATTCCTTTTCAAAGTCCACCGGAGTTTTCATGCCGA
>JAYUPS010000174.1:0-3597 GCA_043759945.1 Bdellovibrio sp. | reverse complement strand
CGAGTTCGAAAAAATATTTGTGCGAAGGGCCGATAGCCAAACTGAACAAGGGTCGAGAAGCATCACCCGCGCAAACACCACTTGGCGTGCAGCACAACGAATGATTGTGGCTGTCGGTATCGAACCATCGCATTGGGTCTATCATACCCCCCGGATCTATGAGTATTTTGTCATTCAAAAAATGAGCGTTCGATATGCGCACTCGGTTCTAATGATGGCCAATCTCTGGGGTTATTTCATTAGCCATAAAATGGCCAGGCCTTTTCTTCCTGTGAAATCACCGCGCGGTTATGATCGACTGAGATTGATTGAAGCCACAGTTGAATCAGAAAAATTTCAATTGGCTTTTTATTTCTGTTTGGTTCGGCCTTCGTCCAAAGGAAATCGATGGCCTTCACAACTGTGAACTATGGCGAATTGAAACGCTACCGACAGAGAAGGAAATTCTCTGGGTATTCCAGACAAAGATTATAGCCCTTCCTCGAGAAGATCGTTGGAAGCCCATTCCAATTATTTTTGAAGAGCAGCGTTTTGCGCTTCGAATAATCCAATCAGAAAATTTCAAAAGACCCCTCATGAAGACAATGCGAAAACATTTTGGAATCGGAACCACGCTTTATGGAGGGCGGAAAGGCTTTCCTGATTTGATGTTGTCGAAACAGCAGTCTTTCGAAAACATCAGCGTATGGATGGGACATTCAACTCTTCAACGAACATGGTATAGCTACAAAAGCCGCCGTCGATTCCATGTCACGGGATTTTAATTTTCTATCACTGACAACGTGCGGCTTTGCAGATGCATTTTGGCCCCGGCGTGACTCTTTATAGTAGCTAGAAGGGATTCGAGAACCTTGTCAGAAAAGCGTGAATAAACTATTCTAGCAGCTGTGACTAAAAATATTCGAAAGAAAACCACTCTCGTCCGGGAACATCCGATGCATGTTCCCGTCAGTACAAAAAATCCTACAGGAATGACTATACGGGATCGGCATTCGCGCCATCTGAAAGGCACGTACTTGGACGTTGACGAGATTGAATCCATTCTCAAGAGCTATGATCGCAAGGGAATTGCATACCCGACCCATGGAAAACTGAAGGACTACAAAGATGCTGATAAATACGATGATGCCATTGCCGTGTGGACGGATTATTTCAATAAGAAATTCAACGCTGATCCAACGCTAGATCCGGATGTCGTGAAAGCCTTGATGGCGAGCGAATCTGGGTTTCGCGTCGATCCGCCGGAAAACAAGAAAGCATTCGGGATCACTCAAATCACTCCAAAAACTTTGAAGATCGTGCAGAACCCCAAAGGCGAGGCGAAGGATTTCATTTTTAACAAGATTCGCCAAAAGGATCTTAAAAATCCGGATGTCGCTATTCCTATGGGCGTGCGCTGGTTGTTTAGGAAAAGAGCGACGGCAATGAGTAAATTGAAACGCGCGCCGGATCACGAAGAAATAATTTTGGAATACAAAGGGCTGCTCAAGAGCAAAACAGGACTGAAAGATGAGGCGCTTAGGATTTACCGGGAGCACTATGACCTTCTTAAGAAATAGCATGATTTTGTCACTGTTCATTTTTTTGTCTGGTTGTGTGACGTCTTCATTCAAGGTGCTCCGGCAACGGGAACTTGCGGCTGAGATCAAGGTCACACCTGATCGCGTTATCGTGGAGTGCGAATTCCAGTACAAGGATGAAGATGGAGATGGCTATGGTTTCCTGATGCATGTTTTGGATGATGAGAAAACAGTTCTATCAGTTGTCCAAACCAATGTTCTTGATAAGGGTAGTTGTATGCGACGTCTTCAAAAGATCGGGAAAATCTTAAATACCGGAAAGGCGATTTACATTGGCGGAATGGGTAACGTCATCAAACCAAGGATGGAAGAAGAACGGACTTACATTTTCCCAAATTTCGGAACTTTTCATCGCAATGGACGCAGCATGCAGTTTGCGGTCGTCGCCAACGAAAAAGGACTGTGTTACGATGCGTATTCAGGGGATGAGGAACCATGTCCACGGGAGCCCTTTTCACTCAAAAATTTAAAATAAGAGGGATTATCTAAAATCCGCTTCACCATTTGAGGATGCTAACCTGCGAGGAAAAAAGCAGAGGCAATGTGACTGATGGCTACTGGGCCGGAGGAAAGGATGGTTGCAGTTATCGGATCTTGTATTTACTGACCGCTTCCTATTTCGATTTATTTGAATATTTTTGATCCCAAGAGGTGAGGCGTGCAAGCATCGATCGTCACTCAGCCATTTGCGTAGTGAGTCAAAACTCTGCGGATCATCTCTGGATGCCAGCCCCTGCCTTGATTCTTCGTCGGGACGCCGACGCTGGTCAGGAAATCACAAATTTGCCGATACGAAAGCCCCTCATTCGACATCTGTCGCACCGATTGAATCACTCGTTGTTCGCCAAGATGGGGGACCAGCAAACCATCCAACCTGCGGTAGCCGTAAGGCACCTGAGCAGGACTCTTTCCTGGCTTTCCCTGTTTTCGGAGCGGGATGCTAAATTTAGTTAGAGCGTCGCGAACCGCTGCGCGCGAGGAAAGAGTTTGGACCGCAATTTGGGCGATAGATCGGCCTTCCTTAAGATATTTTTCTTCGAGGAAAGTTCTAGAACTCCAGACAGGAATATGGATATAATCAATCTTGTCCAACAGATGCATGGTTTTTGAATTCGGCGAGGAAATGGTTCGTCCGAGTATGGGATGGCCCGCCATTTAAAAAACCTAATAAAATAAATAACTTAGACGACTCTGTGACAAGGGCTCTAAAACGAAAATTGCCCGGCCACTGGTGATTCAAAAACGAAATCAATAAGTTGAATGAAGAATGCGCAAATATTTTTGCTTCGAGTGAAAACTGGCAGCCATTTGTTTACGAGACGAAAAGTTTCCTCCGCGATGTGACTCTATTTAATTCCGTATCTAAGATTATAAAATGCAAGAACCTTGGCAGCGCGACGTTCAATACAATCCTCACATTGTCACCGAAATTTTAAGTCGCGAAACAGATTTGAAAATCGAAAATATCGAGTTCTTAGGTGAGGGATTCGACAATTCGGCATTTCTGATCAACGGAAAATTTGTTTTCCGTTTTGTCCGTCGTGAAGAGGGACTTCAGTTTCTTCGCAACGAATTATTAGCCCTACCGCTTTTGGATGAGCGGCTGACCTTGAGAATCCCTAAACCTATTTATAAAGGTATTTTCCAGAAGAAATGGAACTGGGCGGGATACACTTTATTGCAGAGAGTGCCCATCTACCTGACGAACTTAAGTGATGAACGACGATCTGATTTTGCGGTTCCTCTGGCAAAATTTCTAAGATCTCTTCACTCTCTTCACTCTCTTCCGCTCAAGCCATTTATCGAAGCAGGGCTCCCAGGCGATTGGTTGGAGCACACAAATCTTGCGAAGCAACTGCCGCGATGTCGAGCAATGCTCGAAAGGCTCATCAGTGCAAAAGTTTTTGTGGATCGAGATTGTTATTATCAGTTAATCCACGACATAAAGGATTTTGAAATTCCCAAACGACAGGTCGTCATTCACGGAGATTTTAAGGCGACTCATATTTTGTTTGTG
>JAYUPS010000173.1:0-9431 GCA_043759945.1 Bdellovibrio sp. | reverse complement strand
CCGGCAAGTTGGTGTGCGCCTGAATCGCCCCGAATACGACCGCGGCTACGAGATCGGTCTAAAAAATTACTGTTCTTGTGAGCGGGGATTTGAAGCCGGAGCTAAAGAAGAATACATCGAGATGAAGGGGCAATACATGATTTGCCGCCGGGCCGAGTTTAAATTTTACGAAGCAGGCTACAAGGGCGCCTACGGCGAAAAGATTCCTAAAGATGATATTATTTCCCGTGCGATTGATTATTGCGCGAAGACAAAGAAGTCGAAGCCCGAACTGGCGAGGTAAAAGGTGATAAAAGGTGCCAGGGTCCGAAATTCCGAAAAATAAATGGTGGAGAGACAGAGGGTGGTACTGGGACTATATCCTTTTGATCATCGTCGTTGTTGCCGTCGCATTTATGTTTAAAGACAAGATTAAATCGACGATTTCAACCGAAGACGTTATGCTCATTGCACGTTAAGAATTTGCGGAACTTGGCATATTGCTATTTTAGCGACTTGCATTTTGCTGACGGTCAGAGAAAATAAGGTACGCCTAAAAAAGTCAGCGGGCAAAAGCGAGGGAGTGAAATGAAAATCAGAAATTCAAAACTAGTTTTTTTAACAGCGACGATAGGTTTTTTTTCAACGGGCTGCGCAAGCTTGGTCGCAAATGTTCCCGGAGCCCAGGTGCAAAGCTCGGAGACTGCCGGCGGCGAATCCGACTTTGGTTACAAGGTCGGGAACTTCAATATTGCTCAATACAAATTCACCAGTGATGCCAGTGCTCGTCCGCCGAATTTGAGCATTCCCGATTTAACGCTTAATAATCTTGTCGTTCAAGGTGACGGGCTCTACAGTTTCAATCCGCGTTTCGATGCCTCTCTGTTTTTAAGCTCAGCGGGAAATGGAATCGGTGCGAAGTACCAATTGTTGGGGCCAGCGGCTGGGGAATCGAAAACGGGGGATTACTCCCTGGCGGTCTTCGGTCGAACTGGATTTTCCGAAATTAGAAAAAGCGGAAATCAGAACGGGAGTTTTGGGCCCGGGGGATTTTCTTGGCAAGCAACAGCCCGAACTCAATTCACAGAGGGTGGTTTGTCGTTTGGTAAAAAAACTGACGATGAAACTTTGGTTTTTCTCGGCTTAAGTACTTCAAAAATTTTGATCAATGGAGATATAAAGCAGGATCCAACGGCCGACGGGGTTAACCTCGGCGGCAAATATTCGACTGGAAACTTGCAAGGCCAAACTTACACTGCGGCCTTGGGATTAGATTTTGGCCAACTTTCTAAGAAGCAAATCCAGGTGGGTGCGACCCAATATCAAATCGGTGAAATCAAGACCACTCAAGGTTTCGCGAATTTTTCCTACCAGTACAGTTTCGCAGGGGAAAGACTGGGACCCAAAAAATACTTTGAAATTGTCCCCAAAGACCGCTGGCAGGGCGGAGATTTTGGGGCTGTAGCCTTATCTTATTTAGTAGGTGTCGGGACGGGGCAAGCAGCCCAAGGGCGCTGGGATCAGTCCGGGAAATATTTTGCCATGGCTGACGGGGCCTCGCTCTTGTCCTTTGCTTCGACTCTTTCTAGTGGAGAAAGTAATTTCGGCTTAGCGCTGGGTATTTATGCGGTGTCTCGGATTTGGCAAATTGTGGACGTGATCGTGGATGCCAGTTCCGGCACTAAAAAACGCGAAATTATTAAAGCGGATTGATGGTCTTTTGGCCCCGGCGGCGCCTAGCCGGCTGCACCCCGCCGCTAAAAGTTTTCCCAGCCTATGCAAGTGCCAACGGTATTCATTTGCCCTCTGCCGCAATATTCGTGAAAATTAGACTTGTTTAGGTTCCTTAAAATTGTAATTCTAACTACGAAAGAGTTACCAGAGGCTTCTAGATGTAAGCAGCAGATATTTAAATGACGAATAGATTTTTTTAGATAGATCTCGATAGATCTATCTAAAGCTGAGAATAGAAAGATATGATCAAGGCTAAAAACGTACTTTTCTTATTATTGATTGCACCCTGGGCTTCCAGGGGTGAATTTAAAGAAATGGCACGGCCGTCGGCTTTAGGAATGTCTTCAAAAGAGAATTTTAAGAGCAATCAAAAGTTTTGTACCAAGGGTGGTGGTCAAGCTTGGACTCCCAAATTGGCGGGTCAGTTTATTCAAGAGTGTTCTCCAGACCCTATTGAAATTGTAAAAAGAAGAAATAGACAAGAGCCTTGGTCGCTAAGCTGTGCGCCATCGCGCTATGAGGTTGGTGCAAAAGATTGGCTGGCATGCCCACCACTTCCATATTGCAAAGAAGCAAAAGCCGCCGTGATCAGAAAAAATGATGCGGTGAAGTTGGGAAAAGCGCAAATTGCCTGCGGTAAACCGCCATCGGGGAGAGGAAAAGCCGGCGATGTTTTGCCCGATGATCAGTTACCCAAGTGCTCTCCTGAACTTCCTGCTAACAGCATCGATACTTTGGTGATTCATCACAGCGCAGGATCTCAAAATCAAACGGCGCCTGTTATTCAAAACATGCACAAGCAAGAGCGTGGGTGGTCCGACATGGGCTACCACTACCTCATCGGTAAGGATTCCAGCGGAAGTTGGAAAATATTTGAAGGGCGCGCGGTTCATCCCAAAGTTGCTCAGGGTGCTCATGTGGGAACTGGGCTGAATGAAAAAAGTTTAGGAATTATGATAGCGGGTCGTTATACGCAAGAAGGCTTGGCTCCAGGAGACTCCAGTCCCGCGCCGCCGCCAGAAGCCTTGGCATTGTTGTCAGGTCTTGTAAAAAAATTAAAAGCCGAGTTCCCGATTAAAAATCTTGAAAGTCACGGCAGCTTAAAAGATCAGGGGGGCTATTGTGAACACAAAAACTGTCCCGGCGAAGGCTGCAGCCATGTCGTTCAAGCACTGAAAGATCGCTATTTCTCGACAGAGAATGGTCCAAAAAAGCAGAGGCGTAAGTTATGAAGATATTGATAGCTATTTTATTATTGGGTTTAACGGTCAATAGCGCGCAGGCAGGTCTCGGACCAAAATTTTCTCAGGCAAAAATTTTAATTGAAAAATATCTGACCAGTTTGAATACAGCAGATTTGAAGCTTCTCAAGCAAACAACCTCTGAAAAATATCGTAATACTTTCTCTGAAGGGTCACCCGAATTTTGGGAAAAATATTTAATGAAAAAGAAAGGATCTCTCGGGACTGAATTTCGTATTCATGACAAAGACACTCTCTTTCATGAATGCGGAGATAACTTGTTTATTTCGTTTAAAGTCCGCGGGTCCCGGCCAGATAGTGCTGTAAGGGAATCTATGCCAAGCTCAGACTGGTTTTTACTGAAAAAATTAGGGGACTCATGGGTTGTAGAAAGTTTTGTTTCTGATTTTGATTCTAGCGAGACTTCGTTTTGCTATTTAATAAAAGAAAAGTGACTGGAACCAATGAGATTTAGTCGAACTACTTTGATACTCGGTATCACACTTCTTATGAATTGTTCTTCAAAAAATAAAGATCAGACAGTGTCCCCAGCTGCGCAGTCGCATTTGTGGCAAAAGTGCATTCCAAATGAAGGGGTGCAATGCGATATTTATATCATTAAATCTGACGGTACCGGCGTTGCGAATTTAACTCCAAATACAGACAGCTCGTTCGATTTGGATCCGCAGTGGTCACCGGACCACACGAAAATCGTTTTTGCCTCGACTCGCTCAGGCAATCCCGATATTTTCATTATGAATGCTGATGGCAGCAGTGTAACCCAGCTAACGAACGATGCTGGGTTTGAATCATGGGCAACTTTTTCGCCCGACGGGACAAAAATTCTTTTCTCTCGCACCGTTCCTCCTGGCAGGCTTCAACTTCACTCAATGAACTTGGATGGCACAAATGTCGTCCGAATACATACAAGTACCGGCGAAGATGAAGAAGCCGCATACTCTCCAGATGGAGCTAAAATTTTATTTGATAGCGATCGCAGCGGTGCCTACCAACTTTATTCGATGAATGCCGATGGCTCAGGTCTAATGCAACTTACCGCAGGACCCGAAGAGAATCGGTATCCTGAATGGTCTCCCGATGGAACTAAAATTGTCTACGGGAGTAAGCTCACGGGCAATACTGAAATCCATACCATGAATGCGGATGGGACCGGTGTCGTGAGACTTACCACCAACGCCGGATTTATAAACTCCGATCCAACGTGGACCTCGGATGGAGCTAAAATCCTGTTTGCTAGTACGCGCGATAGCAATGCAGAGGTTTACATCATGAACACTGATGGATCGAATCAAACTAACCTGACTAACAATTCTTCGTTTGATGCCGGTCCATTTGCCTGGTGAAGCTCAGGCAAGAGATTAAAAATGCAAGGCTCCAACTTTCCTAAAAACTAGGAGACCTCTAAAATTTCAGGATTTTTGAGATTTTCGGAGCCTGGCACCTCGCCGGGGGCACCTCGCCGGGCCTCGCCGGCTGCACGCACTTAAAAGTTTTCCCAGCCCATGCGACTGCCGACGATGCGCAAAATCTCGGTGGCCGTTTCTTCCAGGGCTCGGTCTGTGACGTTGAAGACGGGCCAGCGGCGATTCTGTTTAAAAAGCGCGTGCGCGTACTCGATTTCTTTCACGATGTGATCGAGCGAGGCATAGGAGCCACCTGGATCTTGACCGAATTTTTCCAGTCGATTTCTGCGAATTCTCTGCAAGATATCAATCTCGATAATTAGACCCACGACTTTGCGTTGATCCACTTTAAATACTTCGGGCGGAATTGGTGCGTTCAAGACTAGCGGAATGTTGGCGACCTTCCAACCCTTGTGGCTTAAGAAAATCGAGAGCGGGGTTTTCGAAGTCCGTGAAATTCCGACCAGCACGATGTCGGCCTTGTCGAGCTCGGACAGCGTTTTTCCGTCATCGTGCTTAACAGTGTATTCGATCGCTTCGATCCGTTTGAAGTACTCGTCATTCACGACCCTCAAAAGTCCCGCTTGGTTTGTGCGTTCACCCGAAACTCCAAAGAATTGATCCAGAGTTCCCAGGATCGGCCCAAGCAAATCCACATTGGGGATTCCTTTTTGCGCGCAAGCTTCGCTGATCTTTGCCCGCATCGATTGGCCCACAATCGTGTAGACGATCAAAGCTTGGGAATCAAAGGCATCTTGGATCAGGGGTGAAAGCTGACCCTCGGTGCGGACATTTTTATGGCGGATAACATTGGTGTCGTAATCGGCGTATTGCACCAACGCCGCACGAATCATCGTCGCGGCGGTCTCGCCGGTTCCATCCGAGATAACAAAAATAGTTTTCGATGGACTGGTTGTCATTCGAGCACCAATTCAAACTCTTGGGGCAAGTCGGTAGATCCCCACGATTTTTGAAGAGCATCCTGATTCAGTTGGGATGGCAGAAACAAACGCATCTTCGGCTGATTAAAGTCATTCCAAATTTTAGTCAGGTTTTTTAACCCGTCCGCAATTTTTTCGGGATTGAGATCTTCGAGAACTAAAACCCACTTGCACGGAAGCCAGGGCCCCGCCGCCACGAGTAAAGGTGACGTGTTCCAGTTTTTAGCTTTCGGGAGTTTCCACTTTACTTTCAAAAGCAATTCTTCGAGGCGTTGACTGCGTTCGGGAATCAGCGCTTGCGCCCCCTTCGTAATTCGAAAATTCAAATACCAATCCATTTTCCGCGACCACGAAGAGGCTTCGGGCGATGCCGTGACCCAAAGATCGCACCCCGAGGTCCACGATTGGGTCCGAGGCAAAATCTGAATGTTCATGGATTTTCTTTCAGGATTTGATCGAGTATTCCGTTTACGAATGCGCCAGATTCTGCACTGCCAAAAGTTTTCGCCAGTTCAATGGCTTCGTTGATGACGATCGCGGGCTTGGTGGGCTCGGCAGCAAATTTCATTTCAAAAACAGCCAGCCTTAAAAGATTGCGGTCAACGGAGGACATGCGCGCGATTTTCCAGCGGGGACTGGCGCTTTGAATAAGAGAATCAATCTGAGTCTTTTCTTTCAAAACGCCTTGAATTAAATGTTCGGCGTAGTCTTTGGCCTCGGGGGAAGCTTCTTTGTCTTCGATCCGCGAGGCTTCGGAAAACTCATGTTGAAAGAGAACTTGCAGGGCCAGTTTTCGAGCCAGAGACCTCATCGGTGATCCTTTCTGGATCTAGCGTTTCCACGAATTCTTGAATGTCTTGAAAAGTGCGGTAAACACTGGCGAAGCGAACATAAGCCACATCGTCCATCGGTCGCAACTCTTGCATCACTTTGGCGCCGATAAGATCGGTGGAAATTTCTTGATCGGGTATGCTTAGAATCCAATGAGAGATTCGATCAACAAAAGTTTCTAACTGCGCGAGACCAATCGGCCTTTTCTGACAAGCTGCTTGCAGTCCTTTGAGAATCTTTTCGCGATTGTAGGGCTCTCGCCGACCGTCTTTTTTTATGACGAAGGGAAATGTCAGAGTGGTGGTTTCCAAAGTGGTGAAGCGCGCTTTGCACTGCAGACACTCGCGACGACGCCGGATGGATTGCCCATCTTTTTGTTCGCGGGTATCAAGGACTCGGTCTTCGCTAGTTCCACAACTTGGACATTTCATAGGTCTACTTAGGAACATAGGTTTCATGATGGACGACGTCAATTTCTCGAGCGCATTTTCGTGCCATTGACCGAAGTTTCATTTCGCGATAGGTCATAAGAATGAAATGGACTATGACTTTGATTACAACCGTGATGACGGCCGTCTGTTGGGCACAAGCCCCCGTGGTGGGCAAGAAAGCGGCGGACAAGTACTTCCCGGCCACCAAAGGTGAACAAACTACGGTAGAACAAGTTAAAAGCAGTCCAAGTTACGAGCAAACCGAAGAAGACTCTGCGCCGTCTCGCACAACTCGTGGAAGCGATGAAGAAATGATGATGCTGGGACTTGGAAGTTTCTTGAATTCCGAGACTTACAACTGGAATGGAGCTGAAAAACGCGAGGGCGTCGGCCGAGTAAATTACGGCTTTACCTATTTGCTTGAAGAAGAATCAAAGTATGACATCGGTTTGCGCGTGGAATTTACCGAATACAAAGTGGGTGATGAGCGCGCCCTGAAACTAAGCGCCCTGCCGATTTTAACTTTCCCACGTTTTTCGAGCCAATTTCCGATTTATTTTGGAATCGGGGCCGGACTTGGAGCCTTTTTTATTCAGGTCCCCGAAGAGTCCAGCCTGTCGTTTGATTACCAACTGATTGGTGGCGCTCGCTTCATGGAGATTGTACCAAATTTCGGAGTTTACATTGAGCTCGCGCTCAAAAATCATTTGCTCTTGACCACGAACGGCCAGTTCAACGGCGTCGCGCTCAATGCCGGTGGGGTTTTTACTTTTTAATGAACAAAGTACACCCGCCGCTGATCGAAGCGATCATCGCCACCTTGAAAGCCATCTTCGACGAAAATCGCCCGGCAGATAAAGTGCTCGAACAAACCCTGAAGTCCAATCGAAAGTGGGGCTCCCGGGATCGGCGCTTTATTGCGGAAAGCGTTTATGACATCGTTCGCTGGTACCGCCGTCTGCACGTGGTGGCCGAAGATTTCACGAAGTCCAAAGACAAGCTGCGTGCCATCGTCGGCGTCTACGGATCCCTGCACGATTGGGATCCCCCGCCGCTCGGGATGGAAAAAGACGTCGTATTAGCTGAGTGGAATAAAACCAAAAGCGCACCGCGGGCGATTCGAAATTCAATTCCCGATTGGATGGATCAGCTGGGCGAAAAAGAGCTGGGCTTGCAGTGGACCAAAGAGATCGAAGCTTTAAACGAAAAGGCTCCCGTTGATTTGCGTGCCAACAGTTTAAAGGCTTCGGCGATTCAAGTGCGCGACACTCTGTTGGCCGAAGGCATTGATTGCCGATTGATTCCGGGTTTTGAAGAAACCGTTTCGTTAAACGTTCGGAAAAATGTTTTTAAAACCGAAGCTTTCAAGGCCGGAATGTTTGAAGTTCAAGATCGCTCAAGCCAACGTGTGGCCCGATTTTTAGACCCACAACCCGGCGATCGCGTGGTTGATGCGTGCGCGGGAGCGGGGGGCAAGTCCTTGCACCTGAGCGCACTTATGAAAAATAAAGGGCGAGTTATTTCCCTCGATATTCATGAATGGAAATTAAAAGAGCTCATGTTGCGGGCACGACGGGCCGGCGCTCAAAATTTAGAAACTCGAGTAATTGATACGACCAAAGTTGTTAAGAGACTCGAAGGTTCGGCCGATCGTTTGTTATTGGATGTGCCCTGCACCGGGCTCGGAGTTCTGCGAAGAAATCCTGACACGAAATGGAAATTGACTCCCGAAGCGCACCAGAGCGTCAGAAATCTGCAACAAGACATCTTAGCGCGTTATAGCCGGATTCTGAAGCCTGGCGGGGTTTTTGTTTATTCAACCTGTTCTTTGTTGCCCTCGGAAAACATTCAACAAATTGAATGGTTTCTAGATAATCACGGCTCCGAGTTTGAATTGGAAGAGCATTGGTCTGTTCTTCCGAGTGCGGGATCTGGCGATGGCTTTTTTGCGGCCCGAGTAAAAAGAAAACCGATTCTACCGAAATAAACTTTGCATAGCTCAAATCGTCATGGGTAAATTTCCGCAATTAATTTTCGGTTCATTTAAACCTAAATAATAGGGGAGGTTTTTTGTGAGAAAAATGTTTTTGGCTCTGTCTTTGGTGTTCTCTTTCGTGGGTCTGCAAGCTTCGGCTTTTCAAGCTAACGATCCCATGTATCAACTTACGGCACCAACTATCGAAGAGGTTCCCGCGTTGATCCCGATGGACGGCCCGACGGAGCTTCCGTCTGGAATCGGATCCGGAAGTTGCAAACCATCGACCAATGACATCGGTTTGGGTCTTGATGAAGCCGATTTTGCTTTGGATCAAATCATCAACATGGGTAAAAAAGTTTGGGACATCATCGTTAAGGGACAAGCCGTCCTGGATATTAAAGTCGATGTTGCAACAGCTCTTCCCCAGGGCACTAACTGCTGGGCATCACTTAGCCAGTGGTCACGTCCGCAAGCAAAAGCTTACCGTGTTACTTACAAAAACAGATTGGGAATGGATGCCGTCCGTTTTCAATACCAGGTCCAATGGCTTCCCGGCGGCACCGTGAACGGACAGGGAAAGTATGTTGGTTATGCGGCAATTATCCCGACCGACGTCTATGGAATTTGGGGAATGAACTTGCAAGCTCGAAGCACCGTACCGGCTGTTTTCAATACCGGAACGACAAAAGCTCCCGTGGGCGCCTTGCAAATGACAATGAACTGGCGAGTGACAGCCCCTTTTCAAAAATTTGAACAGGCTGTATCGTACTATGTGGATGGTGCCGGAAAATTTGAAATCGTGGGCACAGAAATTGTCGAAGACGTAAAGTAATCGGTCGTTAGGCATCCTGCCTGAAAAGGGCTCTGCCCTT
>JAYUPS010000172.1:0-9464 GCA_043759945.1 Bdellovibrio sp. | reverse complement strand
CTTCGGCATTCACGTTCATCACGGACTTTTGATTTTCTAGGGTCAGTCCCGGACAACCTTTTTTTAAAAGCGCTTGCACGGTTGAACATTCCGTGACGGTGCGCGTGCGGTTGACGGTGCAGTCTTTTAGGGCAGGATCGGATTCAGCGGCATGGCCTTGGAAAGATAAAACAATTAAAGCCAAAACCGGTAAGACTTTACTAGACATTTTAAAGTCCCAAAGCTTCCGCGTAGCGAAGCCGAATTTTTTTGAATTGATCCGTGTGCGGCCCGGTAATTCCATCGGGTCCGATCGCACCAGCTGGATTTCGGCGCTGATTGTTGAATCGCATTTGCATTTGCTCATTCAAATTTTTTCCAGTCAGGGGATTTGCGGCCAGTCTTGATTTCAGTGGAGCTTTTGCAAATGTCGACGGGATACGGCTGTTTGGTTGACCGATTGTGGCTCCCACAGAGCCAACGGCTCCGCCGCCACCGCCGTAGATTCCACGGCTGCCCGCCGCAGTTTTACCCGTTTGTCGACCGCGTGGATCGTTCTTCCCGTTGCTTGCGACCTGACTGCCCTGACCGCTGCCGACCCCTTTTCCGACGCTGCCGCCAGGACCTTGAGCCATTTGGCCGTGCTGTGAAATATTTTTCTCTTTGGGTTCTTTGTATCCACCACCACCGGTCGTGAACCCTCCACCGCCGCCCTCTTCACCGTTGTACATGTTTAACGCTTTTTTCGCGGTGGCAGAATTTAATTTGTCGGCCGCTAAGATACTTGCGCAGCGAGAGTCCCCGGGATTAATTCGGCAGGTGCAAACGGGGTTGCTTGCCGCAACGGATGGGTTCGAACAATCTTGTTTTGGCTCCGGAGTTTTTGAATTTGAAAGAGAATCGGATTTCGAGGATCCCGATGGGAAACTGGGCAATCCACCGCCACCGGAACCTGCGCCCCCGGCTTGATCTTGTTGCCCAGCTTGTTGCCCGCCAGAGCTTGGAGAACCGCCCGGCCCGCCAGACCCACCTTGGCCGGTCGAACTCCCCGGGGCTCCCGAGGGGGTGTCGTTCCTTCTTTCATTGTTAGCTAAATCTTTTTGTGAGGGATCTGGCAGAAGCGCTTTGGTGATTGTATCCGAAGCAGTAACGGCTTGCTCCATCTCGAGGGTTCTATCTTTGATGGCGTCATACTGCTGAGAAATTTCAGTCGCCCGTTCGTCCGCCGTCTGGGCTTTATTTAGAAAATCTAAATTATTCCAGTCCGCTGCTTCTTGTTTTACCTCAGCCTCTTTGACTCTTTGTTGACCGAACTGAATTGTAGAAATCGCAGGCTGTACTGGCAATGCTGACTTAGCAGCTGACTCGTAGTCTTTGTTGCCCTTTGCTATAATTCCATTTCCGTCATTTATTTCTGCAATTGCCAGCTCTGCCTTTTTAGCTTCCTCGTTCGCTTTCGTTTGGGCATCACCAATTGCAGTGTTACAGTTATTCATACCTTTATCAAACTGCACCATGAATTGCGCTTTAAACTTGTCGAACGCTGTCTTGCATTCCTTCACTTGCGCGTCTTGTAGCTTAGCGGCTTGGGTTTCTTTCATTTTGGGATCTTTGGTAAGAGCTACTAATTTTTCGAAAAGCGTTCGGCACTTTTTTTCCTCCGTATCCAATTTTTGACTGATACTTTTGGCCGCAGTGGCAGCATCGATGCAATCTTTGTGACCATTGACGTCCGTTGTAGCAGACGTCTGAAGTGCAACAAGGGCGATGGTCGCGAAAATTAAAGAAGATAGGAATTTCAAAGCGTTCCCCCAATTGAAAAGCACTTGTTCAATCTATCAAATTTCTAGGAAACTAACGAGAGGCATCGGAAAAATCAGGCGAAATACCCGGGCGGAATCTCATATTGGGACACTTTTTATCACTGCCCCAACAACTCAGCATAACGAACCCGAATTTTTTTGAATTGATCCGTGTGGGGCCCGGTGATGCCATCAGGTCCAACAACGCCGGAGGGTCCCCTTCTTTGAAAGTTAAAACGGTTTTGCATTTGCATTTTCAATTCTTGCGCTGATTTTCCGGCAACGCGATTTTTGTTGGTGTTGGCCTGAGCAAAGGTCGATGGAATTTTGTTATTCGGCTGGTTCGCTATTAGTGCCCCGCCGGCTCCGCCGCCACCGCCATAGGTTCCGCCACCTTTGCCCAAGGAACTTGCTCGACTGTTGTTGGACCGCCCTGGCGGCCCGCTCTTCCCGTTGCTTGCGACCTGACTACCCTGACCGCTGCCAACGCCTTTGCCGACGCTACCGCCCGGACCTTGGCTCATTTGACCGTGCTGGGAAATATTTTTCTCTTTGGGATCTTTGTATCCGCCACCGCCGGTTGTAAATCCACCGCCGCCTCCCTCTTCGCCGTTGTACATTTTGGCTGCTTTTTTAGCGGCCTGAGAGTTTTTATCAGCTGCTAAAATACTCGCGCACCGAGAATCCCCAGGATTAATTCTGCAAGTGCAGACGGGGTTACTGGCAGCAACCGAGGGATTTGAGCAATCTTGTTTTGGTTCTGCCGTCTTCAGCGGCGTAGAATTTCCAGAACCGGATCCTCCGAACGATGGCAGGCTCGGCATCCCTCCGCCGGCTTCATCTTGTTTCTGCTGAGCCTGAGCGGGAGTTTGACCCCCAGGGGATCCCTGCCCAGGTGTATCTCCTGCGGACCCCGTCTGATCCGATTTTTCATTTTTAGCAGGTGCCCGGTACGAAGAATCTGCGGTTTCCCCATTGGTCTCTTTGACCGCTGCCGAAGCCCTGTCGCTAGCACTGGTCAGGCTCTTTTGTACGGCTTCGCTGGAAGTGTTGCTCTGCTCGCGAAGACCATTT
This sequence comes from Bdellovibrio sp., assembly GCA_043759945.1. Classification (GTDB taxonomy): domain Bacteria; phylum Bdellovibrionota; class Bdellovibrionia; order Bdellovibrionales; family Bdellovibrionaceae; genus JAYUPS01. The sequence continues at coordinate 6,609 of JAYUPS010000172.1, read as the reverse complement.
AACAATTGAATTATATCGTCCGCGGTACTTTTGACATTTGTTGCCATCTCAGCTTGCTGAGAGCCTTGGTCTTTCCTTTCAACCGCTTGATTGAGCAGTTGAGAGGCATGAACATGTTTCTCGCCCGCCTGCGATTGAACTTCTTGCACCTCGACAGGATGTAGATGGGGTGAAGCTGCTTTTGCACTTAAATTGTTAGCGTCCTGCTTCACTTTGTCAGCTTGCTTTTCCATGTTCTGACCTTCGGTAACTTTGCATTCTCCAGCTTGGCGATCGGCATCGGCTGCCACCTTTGTTTTCTCGCAAAAAGCTAAGGAACTTTTAACTGCGGCATTGCACTCTCTGTTGGCTTTTTCCACTTCGGGCTTACAATTTTTTGCCGTTTGTCCAAGAACCGCAGTGTCTTTTTGGATTGTATTTGCAGGCGCCTGAGCCTTTGCTCCGTCCGCAAAGCAACTAATCCCTTTTGCCTTGTCACATTGAATTTGTGCAGCCGCCGCAGTGTCATTGCACTTCTTCAGTTCGGCTTCGGCGGCGGCATGGCTGCAAGAGGTTCCCTGGGATTGATTTTGAGCTGTTGCAAAACTTGGATTTAGGAAAAATAGTAGGCCCGAAATAACCAGGTATGTTTTTAACACAATTCCCCCCAAGGAAGTGACACCCTTCAATCTACCAAATCCCAATTGATCTATCGAGCGACATCGGCTTTAATGCCCTGAAACAGCGGTCATTGTCCCAGACTGAGACACACCCAACCCAAAGGACCAACCCATGGCTCAAACATTTTTCGATTACACCGTGAAAGATGCCTCTCAAAAAGATTACCCCCTGACCCAGTTCAAGGGAAAAGTCGTCTTGGTCGTGAACGTCGCCAGCAAATGTGGCTTCACTTCGCAGTACCAGGGACTGGAAACTCTTTTCAAAAAATATCGGGAAAAGGGTTTGGTCGTGATTGGATTTCCGTGCAACCAATTTGGTTTTCAAGAGCCGGGAACCGACGAAGACATTCAAAGATTTTGTTCAACGACTTATAACGTGACCTTCCCCGTTTTGTCCAAAGTTGACGTCAACGGCGATAAAACCGCGCCGGTTTACGAGCACCTGAAAGCTGGCGGTCCCGGATTGTTGGGCACCGAAATGATCAAATGGAATTTTACAAAATTTTTAGTTGGACGTGACGGCAAAGTCTTTAAGCGCTTCGCCCCGCAGGACAAACCCGAAGACCTGACCACGGACATCGAAGCGATCTTGTAGGCTCAAGTTTGTCTAAGCGCTTGATAAAAGACCCAAATTTGTCACTTTCCCGAGCAATGTGTTTGATCTAGGGTTACTGGGATGGGAACATAGGTTGCACAAGGATGTGGGTATGAAGATGAGCCGCTTTTTCATTTCAGTTTTTTGTTTTATCGGGATCAACGGCTGCGGCCCGGATACCTCGGCTCCCACCGAGGAAGAAGAATCAGCCTACATGATTGATTCCCGTTTAGAGTTTATGCGCGCCGAAGTGATGCGCAAACAAGGTCTCATCAATTTTGAAAAATGCCGCTCTGGACTTCGGGTTCCCGACGCAGTTTCCGCCAAAGTGATTGCGCTGACATTCGATGACGGACCAAATCCAGCGACGACCAATAAAATTTTGGATGTGTTGAAAACGCGCGGGGTGAAAGCTACTTTCTTTACTTTGGGAATTAAAGCCAAAGCAAATCCTGAAATTTTAAAACGAATGATCGGCGAAGGCCACCTGGTGGCAAGCCATTCCCAAACTCATAAAAATTTTGGCTTCATTAACTCGGCCCAAACAATTTATGAAATCAGAACGCCCAACGCAATTTTAGCTCCCTACTTTGGCAAAGGAAGCTTTTTCCGGTATCCCTACGGAAAATCAAGCTGTGCTGGTAACGAACTTTTGGATTCGATGAAATATCAACCCGCCGTCGGTTGGCACATCGACACCTGCGACTGGGCTATGACGGACGGCTATTTTAGCGAAAGTGAAGCCGAAGTCTGTTACGGAGATGCCGGTGCGGTAAATTATCAAGAGCACGTCATGGAAAAGATCAACGAGTCCGGCGGCGGCATCGCTTTGTTTCACGACATTCACGCCGTAACGGCAAACAACCTGGATTCGTTAATCGGTAAGTTAGTCGCTGCGAAATACAAATTCGTGCGCGTCGACAATAAAACGTATTTTCCAAAGCTGAATGTAAATTTATTTATGAATTCAAAACCTGGAAAAGCACCCGAAGAAGCTAAAGAACTTCGCACAAGATCTCAATCTCTCGAACACAATTTCTAATCATCTAAAAGAAGGCCGGGGGCGCCGAGAGCAGAGCTCTCGGTAGACAGGATGTCTCTAATGCTTCGATTTCTCTTTTTTCCCAACTTCTTTAGCGTCTTTGGCTTTCTCTGCCACGACGAGCTCTTTCACCACGGGCTTTGAAGCCTTCGCCGCATTTGGCAGATCCGCATCCGCTTTTTCCTGCTCTGTCGGCGCTTCCATCAAAAGTTTACCGATGCCGTTGGCCGACAAAAGTTTTTCGCGAAGAGTGGCGCAATATTTTGGATTTTCTTTCAAGAAGTTCTTCGCTTGATCACGACCCTGACCCATGCGTTCTCCGTTGTAGCTAAACCAAGCTCCTGATTTCTCCACCAGATTCGCGGTTGTTGCTAGATCCAAGATATCGCCTTCGGCGGAGATTCCTTCGCCGTACATCAAGTCGAATTCGACTTTCATAAACGGAGCGGCCATTTTATTTTTCACGACTTTAACGGCCGTTCTATTCCCAGTAATTTCTTCGCCATTTTTTAGAGCGCCCACACGACGTACATCCAAACGCACCGAGGAGTAAAATTTCAGAGCGTTCCCACCGGTGGTTGTCTCTGGATTTCCAAACATCACCCCGATTTTCATGCGGATCTGATTGATAAAAATAACCAGTGTGTTGGAGCGACTGATGGCTGCCGTTAACTTACGAAGAGCTTGGGACATCAAACGAGCTTGCAGTCCCATATGACTGTCTCCCATTTCCCCTTCGATCTCAGCTCGGGGGACCAATGCCGCCACCGAATCAATAACCAACACGTCGATCGCGCCAGAGCGCACAAGCGTTTCGGTGATTTCAAGAGCCTGTTCACCGGTGTCCGGCTGAGAAATTAGAACATCTTCGATGTTGACGCCAAGTTTCCGAGCGTAATTCACATCGAGAGCATGCTCCGCATCGACAAAGGCCACAACTCCACCCTTTTTCTGGGCTTGAGCGATAACTGACAAAGCGATGGTGGTTTTACCCGAAGATTCTGGGCCAAAAATTTCGACGATACGGCCTTTCGGTAGACCGCCAATTCCCAGGGCAATGTCTAAACCCAGTGAACCGGTGCTGATCACCTCAACATCTTTATTGAGATTGCCCTCGGCTCCAAGTCTCATGATGGACCCTTTACCGAACTGTTTCTCGATGGTTGATAAAGCCAGATCTAGAGCTTTGGCCTTTTCGGCCTGTTGTTTTGGATCCAATTTTGCGGCATTGACTGCTTTGGTATCTGTTCCGATTGCGCTCATTTTATGTTCCCTCTTATTCCTTGGGTTGGTTTGGTTATTTAAGTCGTCTGCTCCCGAACTTCAATGTTGGAGCCAGCCCTAAGGTACTTACATATAATTTACAGGTCAATCGAGATCCGAAATCCAGACGACAGTCGTGACACACAATTTAATCTGAAACTTTATGTAACACGATGCTTTCGGATTTCGGAACCTGGCACCTAAAGTTTCGAGTTGATCAATTTAAGGGCAAACTCCACGGACTGTTTTTGAATTTCCAACCTGTCGCCGCTGAATAATTGCTTCTCGCAAAGCTCAAAACCGGGGCCCTTCAAGCCAAACCAAACGGTACCGACCGGCTTATCCACCGTGCCGCCCGAGGGTCCCGCAATTCCAGTAATCGCAATGGTGCAATTGGCCTTCAGGCGCTCACAAGCCCCGCGGGCCATTTGCCGGGCGACCTCTTCACTGACGGCACCCAAGGAATTCAAAGTTTCCCAAGAAACTCCCAGCAAATCCGTTTTGGCCGAGTAAGAGTAGCAAACAATTGCCCCCATGTAGATATCTGAAACGCCGGGAAGTGCGGCGAGCGATGCCGAAAGCAGTCCGCCCGTGCACGACTCGGCAAATCCGACGGTCAATTTTCGATGGCGAAGAGTGGAAATTAGTTTTTGGAGATCAGAGTCCTCAGCCTTCAACCCAGGCCCCCGCTCCATTGCTGACCGAGCCAATCGGTTTTGCTGTAAACCATTTGCAACAAAATATTAACGACCAAGCCGGCCGCTAAATCATCAATCACCGTACCGACACCGCCCGAAACACGCCGATCCAAAAGACCAATAAACAGGGGTTTCCAAATATCAAAAATTCGAAATAACACAAAAGCCGCCACGAAAGTTTGCCACGTGAACGGAAGCCAGGTGACCGCCACCAAATATCCAACAACCTCGTCGATGACCACGGTTTTACTGTCGTGATCCCCCGAATCCTGTTCGTGAATATCGCAAGCGATAATTGCAAAGACCAGGGTTAGAAATGTCAGTCCCATAAAAATAAAAGGCCCTGTCATGACGAATAAAATGGCGATCGGAACCGCGGCCAAAGTTCCCCAGGTTCCGGGCGCTCGGCGCAGATGCCCAATGCCATACAGGGTGGCGAGTTTAGAGAAAAACGGGCGGACGTTTTTAGAGTTAATCATGAGCGCAAAAGCTAGCGCAAAAGCAGCCTGAATGGTACCTGTTAAGACATGGAGTCAAAGAAAGAAGCCGTCGAAGATATTATAACTTGTGCGACGTCAAAGGGATGGCTTCCCAACGACGAAATTTCGTTTCAAAAAATGTCTGGGGACGTGAGCGAGCCTTTGCACCGTCAGGGAAAAGTGCTCCTTTTTATCAATGAGACCTTGAACCACAAAGGTCTGCCAGAAGTGATCGTCGACCCTGCGCTTGAACTTGATAAAGCGCAAAGGCTCCTAGAAACTAAATTTTCAAAATCCGAACTGGAAGAAGACGCCGTGAAAGCAAAAGCCTGGCGCTTTTTAGCTGGCCGGGGTTTTCAGCCCGAGACTATCGAACAGCTCATCAAAGGACACAATAATGGCGAATGAAAAAAAGGCTGTAGAAGTCATGACCAGTTCCGAAATTCGTCAAAAATTTATTGATTACTTTAAAAAGCAAAGTCATCGCTATATCGAAAGCTCAAGTCTTATTCCGGACAACGACCCCACCTTGTTATTCACCAACGCGGGAATGAACCAATTTAAAAATGCGTTTTTGGGCGTTGAAAAACGTGAATATAATCGCGCGGTGACGGTTCAAAAATGCGTGCGCGCTGGCGGAAAGCATAACGACTTGGAAAACGTCGGCTTCACGGCCCGCCATCACACTTTTTTTGAAATGCTGGGAAATTTTTCTTTTGGCGACTACTTTAAAAAAGACGCGATCCGATTTGCCTGGGAACTGCTGACAAAAGATCTCGCGATTCCAAAAGAGAAACTTTACGTGACCGTTTTTGAAACCGACGACGAGGCCGCAGAAATTTGGCACACCCAGGAGGGCGTCCCCAAAGATCGAATTTTTCGATTGGGCGAAAAAGATAATTTTTGGCGGATGGGAGATACCGGGCCTTGTGGTCCGTGCTCCGAAATTTTTTACGACCACGGCCCCCGTGCCGGCAAAGAATCAGATCCCTTCAAGGGCATCGTCGCCGGGGAAGATCGCTTTGTCGAAATCTGGAATCTGGTCTTTATGCAGTTTTATGAAAAATCCCCCGGGGTGATGGAGCCCTTGCCGAAACCCTCGGTCGATACGGGCTCAGGTTTAGAGCGCGTGGTGGCGGCGCTTCAGGGAAAAATGAATAACTACGACACCGATCTTTTCACGCCGATGATCGAAGTGGCTTGTAAAAAAGCCGGCTGGAACTTTCAAGAACTGCTCGCCAGTGAGGACGCCCTTCGGGATTTGAAGGACCCGTCCAAAGTTGATACCTCCGCCAAAGAAAAACTAGCAGCCCTTCGCGTGATGGCCGATCATGTGCGCTCAAGCTCATTTTTAATTGCCGACGGCGCGCTTCCCGGTAACGAAGGACGCGGGTATGTGCTTCGTCGCATTTTACGGCGAGCGATTCGTTACGGACGGAAAGTTTCCACTAAAGAATCTTTCCTGGCCGACATGAGCAAAGAACTCATGAAAACGATGGGCAGTTTTTACCCTGAGCTTTTAGCCCGCAAAGACCTGGTGCTTTCAACCCTGCACGACGAAGAGAACCGGTTTTTACAAACACTCGACACGGGCACGGCTATTTTAGAAGAAGAAATCAAAAAACTAAAATCCAAAAAAGTTCCTGGCGAATTGGCCTTTAAACTTTACGACACTTACGGCTTCCCGTTTGATTTAACCCAGTTAATGGCGGCAGAGAAGGGTTACGAGCTTGTCGAAGCTGAATTCGATAATCACATGGACAAAGCACGTCAGCTTGCCAAAAAAAGCTGGAAGGGCAAGGGTTTGGACCAGAACCAAACCTTTGTTTTAGGCTGGACGCAGAAAATAAAAGATCTTCACGGAACGACAAAG
>JAYUPS010000171.1:0-31606 GCA_043759945.1 Bdellovibrio sp. | reverse complement strand
CCTAGATAATCTTTAGATTTTCCGCAGATAGGGCAAAATAGGACTAAGAATTGGTCAATTATTACCGAAAAGCATTGTGGTGGATATTTATTGAAAATGGAGGATCCCATGAAGAAGTTAAAATCATTTTTTAAAAGCAAAGCCAAAGATCAGTCCGGGCAAGGTATGGCTGAATACGTGCTTTTGATCGTTGTCGTGGTTGGCGTTGCCTTCATGTTTAAAGATAAAATCAAAGGCATGGTCGAAACGAAACTGAATGATGTCGGAAGTCAGTTCCAAAGCTTCGACGGCCGAAACTAAAGATCGGATGATCCATGATCATCGAATACATTCTCTTATTGACGATGTTCGTCGTCTTTGTGGGTTCGATTATTTTCAAAGGGCCCAACGACGCTTTTAAAAATGCGGGGCCCAAACTTGCGGCGCGAATCGAAAAACAACTCATCACGGGCGACAAGTTTTCACGGGACACGTCTTCGGCTTCTACCAAATGGGTCGAGAAATGAAGCGTCTGAAAAACTCCTCAGGACAGGCGATACTTGAGTACATCCTGCTGATGGTGGTTTTGTTCGGCGTTTTCACCAGCATAATTAATTTTTTAAAAGAACAAGAGTTCATGACCAAGTTCACTCAAGGCCCCTGGGTCGTCATGAACGGCATGATTCAATGCGGAAATTGGCAAGCCTGCGGGGTTGAAACCCCGACGGCGGGCGTGCACTCCAATTCCAACACACGGGTTTTATCCATGGACCCTGAGAACACGCTATGAAAAAAAAACTCCAGGTTAACAACCAATCCGGCTTAATCATGATGGATTTTATGTTCGCAATTATCTTAGCTTCAGGTCTTGGAGTTCTGTTGTTCTCGATTAGTTATTCTTTGGTGGTCGTCGAAGTCACACAGTATCTTAGTTACTCCACAGCTCGGGCCCATTTGGCTTCGAATAAAGATCCGCAAGCCCAAGCCGCAAAAGCCCGGGCCAAATATGGCGCCCTGACCGGCAGTAAAAACGCCGTGGGTACTTTGTATCAAAACGGCTGGTTCGAGGCCGCCAAAGGCGATGCGGTAGATATTCGCGGGGGAATAACCGGCGACGGAAAATCTTTCAGTGATGATTTGGCGGGGGGGTCGGATTCCCCGGAACGAAATTGGTTTTTGGGCGTGAGCGTTCCGCTGACCATTAAGTTGATGAAATTTAATTTTCCCTTTCTGGGAAACACCGCACCCGATGAAGAGGATGGCTTTAAAACCCGATTGAACACGATGCTTATTCGGGAGTCCTCGGAAAAAGAGTGCAAAGACTTTATAGAAAATCGCCGCACCGCTTTGGGCTCTCTGCCGTCCGCGACCACCTATTACGATCCGGCGGCCTATGTCCCGATGGAGGACAACGGATGCTAAAACAGATGCAATCGAAGATTCGGAATGAAAAAGGAAATGCCTCGATTGAGCTTGTCCCCGTCTTGCTGCTTTTTGCGATGCTTTTTAATTTCACACTGGGATTTTTTGGCATTATCCATTCGGGGATTTTAAATTCAATCGCTTCCCGGAATTACGCTTTCGAAACTTTTCGGAACCGGCCCAACCTGACTTACCTGCGAGATATTGATTCCGGGCGTGGATTGGAAACTGAACTTCGTGCGCGCTACACCAAGTTTTATTACCGCTTTCATGGGATCATCTCGGAAGCCAATGGGGGCTTGCAAAACTGGATCGCCACCAAACGCCCGATCCGCTTCACAGACATCAATAACAACGACAACAACATCAGCAACCAATCCGAGCACGAGACCTTGGTCCGGAACATTCAGTCTAATTCTAAAACGTCCGATATCTTTTCAGGGAAGCAAGCAGAGGAAGGTCGCTCCGGTGTCAATCCAGTTTGGATTCAAACACTTTATGGGATCTGTCTGAATGCACAGTGCAAACCGGTGAATAACTAAGGGACGGTTTTTATGGGTAACGAGACACGCACATTATGGATATCGATCGGCGCCGGCGTCTTTGGCATGTTCTTGGTCTATAGCTTTTTACAGGAACAAAAAGCCGAAATCATAAAGCCCTACGGGGGGATGATGAACGTTGTCGTCGCAACCGAAGATATCAAAGAGTTTACGAACGTCTTGGACACGATGGTCGAGGTTCAACAAAAGCCACAAAGCTTCGTGGAACCCGAAGCCGTTAAAAATCCGGAAGACATTATCGGTCACATCGCGGCAGCACCCATCAAAAAAGGCGAGCAAATTCTGTTCACCAAACTTCTGCAACCGGGTCCTGAAACGGGAATCTCGCTGCAAATTCAACCCACGAAACGCGCCATTACGATTCCGGTCAGTGAATACTCGGGCGTTGCGCGCTTAATCCGTCCCGGGGATCGCGTGGACATTATAGCCTCGGTGGATATCGGCAAAGGGACCAACTTAAAGCGCGAAGTGGCAACCATCATGTTGGATGTCCCCATCTTAGCGACCGGAGTGAATGTTATTAATAACGTTCCCCGAACCTTTGAAATGGATCCCGCCGGACAGAAAATTCAACAAATTAACCTGGCCGGTGATACGAAATATGCATCGATCACGGTTGAAGTTTCTCCGAAAGAAGCTCAAGACTTGACGTATTTAATGACTACCGGTGGTGGAAATCTTTACTTCACCTTGAAAAATCCCAATGATCGAACGGGAATCCAGCGACTTCCGTCGTCGTCGGCAGAAAGCATTTTAGGCCGACAAACGGTGGAAGCGCCCGCTCCAGTCATGGCGGCCCCCGCGCCCGCACCGGCGCCCGTGGTTGTTCCCCAAGCCAGACCCAGACCTAAGCGAGGTTACCGCCCGCTATGAGGTCAAACAAAAAGCAAAATTCTAATTTACTGAGCCTGACTCTTAAATTTACAGTCACACTTCTGACTGTGTTTTGCTTTTTTACGACTTCGGTAGCCCAAGAACTTCCCAATCCCGCCGAAGAAACAATTAAAGAGCCGGTCAAAAAGAAAAAACCCATTCGCGCTCGCAAATTTTTAAGTCTGGCTCTGGGTGTGGACCACGACGAAAAAGTCATATCCAAAGTCAAAGTCCCAAAAACGAAAGGCGATTTCCGAAAAATCGTCTCGGTCGAATATTCGCCGGAGCTTAACACTTTGCGGATTACGCCCAAAAGCGAAGGAATTGCCACTTTACAGATTTACGAAGCCAGTGATTCTAAACAACGCATTGTTGTCGAATATCGATTGGAAGTTCGAAAAAGTAAGCTCGACTCGGTCGCGCGCGAAATCCAAGCGCTCTTGGCCGACATCGAAGGAATCGTCGTTAAAATCGTAAATAATAAAGTCATCATCGACGGTCAGATTGTTATTCCAAAAGACATGAACCGTATCTACACTGTCGTGACTCAGTTTGGAGAACAAGCCACTTCGCTTGTTACGCTCTCGCCATTAGCTCAAAAACGGATAGCCGAATTTATCGAGAAAGACATCGGCAACCCCGAAGTTCGCGTGCGCGCCCTGAATGACAAATTTATTCTCGAGGGCACGGTCAACAGCGATGACGAAAAAACAAAAGCGGAAATTATTGCCAAAGCTTACATTCAACCGACTTATCTTGAGCCGGCCGAACGAGAGCAAATCCTGCGAAAGCCCAGACCCGCCAATGAAGGCATCATTAATTTGATCAACGTCCGGGCGGCCGCACCCCCGCCAACGGCAAAACCTATTCAGCTGGTGGTACATTACGTCGAACTTTCCAAAGATTACCAGAAGGCATTTCGTTTTCAGTTTTTACCGAACTTGCAGGATCAATCTCAGTTGACTTTTAATTCCGGAGGCGACCGAGGCACCGCCAGCTCAGGCTGGTCCATCACCGGCATCATTGATAACTTTTTGCCAAAGTTGAATTGGTCCAAGCAACACGGCTACTCGCGCGTGCTCGAAAGCACGAGTTTGATTGTCCAAGACGGCAAAAAAGGAATTCTTAATTCGACACGAGAGGTCCCTTACCTGACCGCTCAGGGCGACAAAGGCGTACCGGTCACCGCGTTTAAAGATATCGGGATTGCCACTGCAATTACTCCAATACTGCTCGGCGAACGCTCAGATTCTATAAGCCTTGCGATGGAATTTGATATTAGCTCGTTGGTGGGCCTTACCGACTCTGGACCACTGACGGCCCGAAATAAAATTACGACAGAACTGGTTGTTCGTAGCGGACAAAGTGCGGCCGTCGGGGGATTAATCTCGAACCGCACCAACACGGATTACAACCGACTTCCCAAAGGGGTGTCTGACAATCCGATCATTGCGCTCCTGGCGTCCAAGGCCTTTCAACGCAATCAAAGCCAATTTGTGGTGTTTATCACGCCCATCGTAAAGAGCTCGGCATCGTCGGGCTCCGAGAAAGTTAAGCGTAAATTCCGAATGGCCGACTAGCTCTTGTTAGGCTCGATGGTCCAGACTTTAGTCCCCTCTATTTTCGCTCTCGTGATTCCGATAAGTTATCGGGGGTAGTACCTTGATTTTAAGTCCAAATTGCAACGTCATTGCGGTCGGTGGTGGTAAAGGTGGGGTCGGCAAGTCCGTCTTCGCGGCAAACTTTGCGGCAGCCCTGATGGTGGAATTAAAAACTCAAGTGTTGTTGATCGATGCGGATGCAAAATCTGCCGGTGATCAAAATGTCATCTTGGGGATCCGCCCGCTAAAAACAGTGGCCGAGGTCGCAACGTTCCAGGGATCTCTTTCGCCCGCAAGCATTCCCCAGATTGTTACCACGCACTCTTCGGGCTTGTCTTTCATTGGCGCCGTACGTAGTCCCGACGAAATCATGAAAGTGAACCCCGAAGCTTTCATGAAACCTTTGGAGTTTTTGTCTCGGTATTACAAATACATTGTTATCGACGTCGGCAATGACCTGGGACCCCTGCAAGCGCAACTGATTACCGAGAGCACCGCTCTGATGATTCTGACGGTTCCCGAAGTTTTAGTCGTTAATCAAACTCAACGTTTAATTCAAGAGTTACTAACGGCGACGCTGCCGATGGAAATGTTTCAGCTCGTGATTAACAAGGTCGGACCAGGAAGTCTTTCACCGCAATCGATTGCGCAAAGCCTTCGGATGAACGCCCTGGGTGCGATTCCCCAAGACGATATCACCACGTCCAACAGTCTTTCAAAATCCATACCCTTTGTCTTGGGTGCCAAGCAAACTCCTGTCACCGCCGCTTACCACGACGTGGTTCGTCGCTTGACTGGCGGTGTGTTGCAAAAGTTAAAGAGCGTTCAAAAGCCATCGAACATGATTTCGATTGGCACTGCTCCTGAAAAAAGAGTTAACTCGGCCTCTCAAGCCAACCAAGCCTTGATCTCGGGTGGAAACGAAGAACAAGATCCGCGCAATATTCTAAAAATCCGCATCCACGGAGAGCTCATTCGGGCGATGGATTTGAAAAAAGGCATCGCAGACACCAATGGCGATCGCGCGAAAGAAGAAGCTCTTCGCCAGAAAACTTTGGCCTCGATCACAACGATCATCGATAAAGAATCTGCCAATATGGTTCGGGACGAGCGTTCCCGCATTATCAAAGAGGTTCTTGAAGAAGCCTTGGGTCTGGGACCCTTGGAAGATCTTTTGGCTGATCCGGCTGTGACCGAGGTCATGGTCAACGGCTACAAAAAGATATTTATCGAAAAGCAGGGAAAGCTGCAATTAACTTCGGTGACTTTCACTTCGAATCTTCATCTCAGAAATGTCATCGAACGTATCGTGACGCCGCTGGGGAGACGTATTGATGAAAAGACACCCTACGTGGATGCACGTTTAAAAGATGGTTCCCGCGTGAACGCGATCATTGAGCCCCTGTCGATTGATGGTCCCGCACTCACGATCCGTAAATTTAAAAAGGGCGGTATCTCGGCTGAGAAATACGTCGAGTACGGCTCGATGACGAAGCCCATGGCCGAATTTATGAAAATTTGCGTCGAGAATGCTTTAAATATCGTCATTTCGGGCGGTACCGGTTCTGGTAAAACCTCGTTGTTGAATATGCTTTCGATGTTTATTCCCGAAGTTGAGCGCGTCGTCACCGTCGAGGACGCGGCCGAATTGCAATTGCAACAGGTGCACGTCGTCCGTTTGGAAACCCGTCCCGCCAATATGGAGGGCTCTGGTGCCGTAACGATTCGAGATCTCGTTAAGAACTCACTACGTATGCGTCCCAACCGAATCATTGTCGGGGAAACTCGAGACGGCGCGGCGTTGGATATGCTTCAAGCCATGAACACCGGTCACGATGGCTCGATGACCACCACGCATGCCAACAGCCCGCGCGAATGTATCGGCCGTCTGGAAACACTTTGCTTGATGGCCGGTATGGATCTTCCGGTCCGCGCGATCCGCGAACAAGTGGCCAGCGCCATTCAGCTGATCGTGCAAATCTCTCGAATGTCGGATGGGTCTCGTAAAATAATCAGTATTACCGAAGTTGTCGGCATGCAGGGTGACACGGTCACTATGCAGGAGATCTTCCGCTTTAAAGAAACAGGCTACGATAAAAATCGCAAAATAGTAGGTCAATTTCAAGCCATGGGTATGATCCCAACTTTTATCGAAAAGTTAGAGGCACGTGGGGTTATTATCCCTCGGGATATTTTTTCGAATGAACAGGCCAAAACCGCCGCGACCCCGGCTCCCAAACAGGGAGTCATGCCCGCGATGATGCCGACTATGAAGAAAACCGGCACCGGAGGTAAACCATAATGGAAGCTCTCCAGCACTTTTTTGGAAATCCCTGGATTGCGCTTCCGTTAACCGGTTTGAGTGTCTCGACCATTGTTTTTGTTTGGTATGACAAGCTGGCCGGACGAGTTATGAAAAAAACAACCACCACGCGAGACGAGATGCTGCGCTTGCTGGATCTGATGCATGTCGAAACCGACGCAAAAAAAGTAACTCTTCTTCAGTTCGCGGCGACCTTTGGTTTAGGGGCCATCTTTTTCCTGATGCTTTGGCCGCGAGTGACGTTGGGATTATTTTTAGGAACCGTCGTCACGGTAGCCATGTGGTCTGTACCTTTAATGATTATTCGTAAACAGTGGGACAAACGTTGCGGACTGTTTGTCGATCAGATGGTTAACGGCCTGACAATTATGGCCAACGGTATCAAAGCTGGTCTTTCGATTACCCAGTGCATGGAACGGGTTGTTGAAAATTTACCAAATCCAATTTCTCAGGAATTTGCTCTGGCTCTGGCGCAAATCAGGATCGGTCGCAGCGTCGAAGAAGCTTTGGTGGATTTGGGAGAACGCATCCCAAAGCCCGACGTCCAGATGTTTGTTACGGCGATAAATATCTTAAAAGAAACTGGCGGCAATTTGGCGGAAACTTTCTCGACGATCGTCGTGACGATTCGGGAGCGCCAAAAGGTCGAGAAGAAAATCGAAGCCATGACCGCACAAGGCATTATGCAGGGCTTTATCGTATCGATGGTTCCGCTCGGTTTGATCGGCCTCTTCTACTTTATCGATCCGGCTTACATCATGCCGATGTTTAGCTCGACCTTAGGGATCATCCTGATGATGATCATGATGGCCTTGATAATTATCGGTGGTATTGCCATCCGGAAAGTTGTTACAATCAAGGTGTAATGGGGTATTCACGGATGAATAAATACACTTTCTTATTTGCAACTTTGACGTCAATTTTCCTTTCGTCCACAGCTTTTGCTTTGGTCGACATGAAATCAGCCAACTATTCAGAACATTGGACGGACATCGAGATTCCCTCGGCGGCCAACCAGTTTAAACTGAAAGTGGACCGAAACTACAACAGCCGCTCTTTGTTTGACGGCATTTTTGGTTTTGGCTGGTGTTCGGACTTCGAAACTCGTTTGGACGTGACCCCCGAAGGTTTTTTGCGACTCATCGAGTGCGGTGCGGGACAAGAAACAGTTTACGCCCCCCAAGATGCCAGTCGCAAAGACATTGATCGCACCATTTCTTTGATTCTTCCCAAATTAAAAGAAACCCAAAAAATGGACGACAAAACTTTAAAAACCACGGCCGAGGAAATGATTTCCAATCATCGTTTGCGTTCAAAGTACGCCGCGGAATTTAAAGTTAAGTCGGAGCCCAAAGAGGGCTTAAAATATTTCGCCAATGGTCGCGAAGTGGAAAACTTTGTTTTTTCAAAGGGTATTTTTACCCGCACTTTGGTGGGTGGCACTCAGATGCGTTTTTCGCGCGACGGTCGCTTGACCCACATCTACGATGCGGCCGGAAACTTTCTGAAATTCGAGTATGACAAAGATTTAATCCGCGAAGCCGTGGACAACAACGGTCGAAAACTTAGCTTCAAATTTTACAACAACAAAAAAGTACGTTCGATCACCGGACCCAGTGGAAAATCAGCCGAATACAAATACGAAGGCTTGGATGATTTGTCGTGGGTGAAAAATATGTGGGACAACGTTTACACTTATGAATACGACGACCGGCACAACTTGGTTAAAGTGGCTTATCCCGACAAAACAACGATTCAGTTGGGATACAACAAAGAGAAAGACTGGGTTGTTCGCTTTTCCGATCGTGAAAAATGTTTTGAAGATTACACGTATGAACTGAGCAAAAGTGAGCCCCGCTTGCACTACTGGGCAACTGTGAAAAAGACCTGCAAAACGGAAATCGTTAACGAAAGCAAACATGAATTCCTGCACAAGAAACGCGCGGATGGTCAGATCTATTTGCAAAAAGTAGTTTCAACAATCAACGGCAACGTGACCGAAATTGCCTATCACGAAATTTTTGGCCGTGCGCTCACGATTCGCCGAAATGCCGAGGTCAGCAATTACGACTACTATCCCAACGGACAAGTAAAAACCAAAGGCACCCGCCTGGCTAAAATTGCTTACAAATATGATAGCGTTTCTAACAAAGTGTCGGAAGCCACCACTACAGTTTTTAACGACAAAGGAAAGCCCTTGGGTACTCGGAAGACCCAATACAAGTATGATAAAAAAGGAAACCTTTCTTTTGCTTCAAACTCGGATGGCCAAAAAGTGAATATGACCTATGATGGCAAAGGCCGGATAAAAACCATAATTGATCAGGCAAAAAAAGTTGTGAAAATCGATTACGAAGAACGCTTCGGAAAGCCCGCCATTGTCTCTCGTCCTGGATTGGGAACGATTCAAGTTTCATATAAAGCCAACGGAGAAATCGACAAGGTTAATAGCGCCGAAGGTCCCTCTGTTGCTATGCAGGTTGCGAGCACCTTTAATAATCTATTAGATATTCTTTCCCCGGCCTCGCCCGAGGTGTACAATTAAGATGGGGTTCTTACTTATGAAGTATTCAAAATTGTCGGCTTGTCTGGGTTTTATGGCGGGAGTGCTTTTCTTCCTGCCGGCGTTCTCTGAAGAAGCTGATAAAAGCGAAAAAGTCGACTGCTCCCATTTAACGGCTGAGCAAATGGGTGACAAAGACGCGTGTTGGAATGTTAAAAAGACCGAGCTACGCCACACTCAAAGAGACACCCAAGCCTATGTCGAGATCGTCAGTGACGCCGGAGCCGGTGGCTCGATCGTGAACGTCACCCAAGTGCCGTTGAGCTCGGATACCAACAACAACGTTGACGAAGTCCCTTGGTTTAAAAGCGCCGTTCCCAATGCCCTATCGCCCAGTAAGTCGGGCACCAGTGAAAACGGTAATCAGTAACCTGACACCTGCCTAACCATTTGCCAGCAAGCTCCCATTGTCTCATTTTGGGAATTCGCCAAATCCAAACTGGCGTTTCAAGTCTCATATACTTAAGTCTCAGGATGAGCCAGTGGCACCCGAATCGCAATAAGCTCAAGCAAGCACCGGTAACCATTATTTAGGAGAGCCCTATGAAGTCGATTTCTACAGCCCTGTTCGTTGGATTGATGGCGGTCAGTGCCCTTTCAAATGCCGCAGGAAAAGCCAACCTTAAAAAAGAGGACCACAACCTGAAATCCATACGGCCCGTGGCCTGCGCGATGCGCGCTTCGATGAACTTAAGCGATTGCACGGACAGCTCTTGTCAAAAAGCAGTTGGCGTTAAGAATAAAGCTGCAGGAACTGATGGCTCTGTAAAAACTGGCGGCTGATTTTCTATCTGAACTTGCCGGTTACGCCAAGTTCTACCGCTCCGCTTTTTCTTCGGATTTATGCTTAAATTCAACTTTCCAATCGTGAAAGCCAACCGACTTTGTTGATTTGGCTCCGATCGCGGTCATTGCCTGATCCCAAGCTTTTTCAGATACTTTGATAGCGCCCTCGGCGACATCTTTCAGGTGCGCACCCACTTGGCTTGTCTCGATCCAACGGATGCCTTTGGTTTCGATTGTTTCTCCGCCCACTTTAAATTGAAGCGCTGCCAACAGAAGCATCGCGATTCCAAAGGACTTCAAAACAAAAAATAATTCACCCATACCGGACTCCTTCGGTTTGCATCGTCTTCACTTTTTCCAAGATTTCACCCACCGAATCCTGGTTGAATGGCTTTTCTAAAAAATCCAGGCAACCGGCGTGCATCGCTTGAGCTTTGATATTTTCATCGTCAGTCGTCGACATCGCCACGATGGCCAGATTTGGGTTAAATTCCTTGGCGGCAACTGTGGCCTCAACCCCATTTTTTTCCGGCAAAACCAGATCCATAAATACCAAATCGGGTTTTAAGTTTTTGATCATAAAAATACCTTCGGTTCCGGTACGGGCTTCACCAATAACGACGCACCCAAGGTCGATCAAGATCTTGGAAAGCAGGTGGCGAATAAATCCGGCGTCGTCCACAATGAGGACTCGTAAGCTCATTGTTAAAGTTTAGGGGTGGCTCGAGGATTCTCAAAGTCCTGTTCAGTTAAGACTTTCAAAGGTCGAGACCCGGGCCCTATGACCGGGTCTAGATTTGACCCCCTAACCAGAATGAACGGATAATGGTGTGAATGCATAATACTCTGCGCTTTCCCTTACTTGCCGCACTGACCTTGGCACCCTTGTTTTGGGCTTCTCTGGCGGTCACTCAAACCAAAAATTATGTCAGTCGCATCGACGCAGGACTGACGGTGAAAAGCGTTGTGATTGTTCCCCTGATCGATAACGTGAATGGAATTTACGCAAATCCGCTGACTCAAGAGTTAGACACACTTTTATCCACAGACCGACAGTGGAATCTAGCCAAGGCTCCTGATTTGAAAGCAGAAAATCCTGATGTGCTCGAAGAAAATCAAAAACGCGTTCTAGAAATCCAGAAAAAATACAAAGTCGATGCCCTGATCGGCGGTCGCATTTTCAAAACTCCCAAAGGCGTGACCATCAAACTTGCATTAATCGGCGGCGACGAGGGTCTGCCGATGACCAGCGAAACAATCGAAAATTTTGATGGTTTTGAAACAAGTGATCTAAAGCTCCAACTGGCCAAGGCCTATGCGGCCCTGAAGAACAAATTGCCCTACCAAGCCACCGTGACCAGCCGTCAGGGGCAATTAGTTACCGTGAACGTCGGGAAGAATCATGGGGCCAAAGTAGGCGAGGATCTTTTGGTTGTGCTGATCACCAAAGCCGAGCGGCATCCCAAATTTAAATTTATCACCAGTTCGGAGCGCGAGATCTTAGGCAAAGTCAGGCTCAGCAAGGTCGACGATTCCATTTCGTTTGGATCGGTGACGACCGAATTAACCGCAAATTTGATTCAACCGGGATTTAAAATCGCGCGCGATCAATTTTTAAATTATCCCGGAGTGGCTACGAACGGCGGAAAAGTTTTAACTTCGCTCGATCAAAGAACCGATCAACAAGTCGCTTTCGGTGACAACCCGACCGAATGGAAACCAATTCAAAGAGGCTCATTTGGTAAAATGGGCTTTTTGCTGGGATTCACGCAGACAGCTTTAGAAACTGCGACGGTCAACGGAAACTCGGCGGTGAGCGAAAATTCGTTTGCTCCCTCGGTAAAAATTGACGGCGAGATCTGGATTGATCCCAATTGGCAAGTGTCGATCGAGCTCGAGCAACTGGCTGCCAAAGTTAATAACGGATACGAGGGCTCGGTCCCGTCGACGCCCGACCCGTTAAACTTTCAAATGCAGCGAACCGTGGGACTGGGCGCTTACAATTTTTTAGCAAACGACGAATTCTTTGGTCCCAAGTTTCATTTGATGGCAGGGTTTGGAAAAATTTCGCTCTTTATCGATGATTCAGCGCCAAGAGCCCATACCTCGAAAGATTACAGTGCTCTGGTTTTTGGACTTGGCGGAAGCCTGCCCTTTGTTCTTGAAGACGGTAAACGCATTTCCGTGGGCGGAAGATTTTTGTACCACATAAGCCCAACTTTGGCTGAATCCCCGGTGTCGTCGGGTTCCAGCGCCGACATGGTGTCTGATTTCTTAGTCTACGGCGAATACGGCTTTAGCGAACGCCTGTCCCTGCGCGCCGACCTGGAATTTAAACAGATCAGCTCCTCATTTTCCGGCGGCACCGCGAACTCGAGTTCCGCAAACTTCATCGGTATCCTGGCCGGCGTCGGGTATCAGTTCTAAAGGTGCGCCGCACCTTTTCCGCGATTCAGTTAGATCTGAGGCCTTAGACTTCCTCTGTTTGACTTGCCTTGCCTTTGACGTTAACCAGACTCCTCAAACTTTTTAAAGGAGTCTTCATGCGAGCATTGTCGCTAGTTTCTGTACTGTTTTTGGTTGTTGGTGTCCAGGCTGCGCCCCGTGCGGTTACGACGAACACGACTTCGGCCTCTTTGGCTCCCAACGCAAGTCCCCTATGGAAACACATCTCAGCCTCAACCTACATCTCAACTGCGAGCACATTAACTTTTGGATCCGTAAAAATTGCCAATCAAATTGGTTCGAGTAAAGGGTCTGGAGACGCCAGCACAGATTCTGCGTTTGGATTCAACGCTCGTTACAGCGATATGATTAGAGACCGTCTTAGTTTTCACGGCGGTTTGAGCGTAGAGACCCGTCGCGAAGTGAGTAGTACAAAACTATCAACAGATACAATTTCGGGAACTTTTCCAGCTTTAGAAAAGCCAGCTTTTCGGCCCTTCATCGCCGAGGCTGGCCTGCGATACGATTTGAATAAAATGCTCTACGCCACCGTCGGATTGAACTACACAGTTTTAAATATTCTTGATAGCGGCGAATTCAACAGCCTCTCGATGGATCCCGCAATTGGTTATCAAGCAGCAATCGGTGGTTCACCATTTGATCGACTGGCTTTTGAACTTCAATTCCGAGATGTGCGATATTCTTCGTTTGGCGGAAAGCTAAAAGGGTCAGAAACCCGAATCGAAGCCAGCGACGTGGCACTGAACGGCTTAAACCTTGGAGCTCGTTACTCGTTCTAGTTCTTCAATCGCGAAGGTCGATCTGGCCTTCGCTTAAAAATATCCATGAAAATCTCAGCTGAAGTCTAAAAAATAATTGATCATCTTGGTCTTCAGCCACTCGAGCCCGAGGGCGGGTACTTCCTTAGGACTTACACGAGTGCCTACTCGTTCATTGGCCCTCCCGCTCGACCGTTAATGACCTGTATTTATTTTCTGATTACCAAAGATAATTTCTCGGCCTTCCACCTCGTAAGGTCTGATGAAATTTATCATTTCTATGCCGGCGCAACTATCGAACTGAGCTTGAACGACGATGGTGGGAACCTAAAACCCATTCTGATGGGGAGCAATCCTGCGGAGCAGATGCCTCAATATTTAATCTCTAAGAACCTATGGCAGGGCAGCCGCATTCCCGAGACGGAAAAGCTTTCCTGGGCCCTGATTGGTGCCACTGTTTCCCCTGGTTTTGATTTCGAAGATTTCGAGCTGGGTTCGCGGGAAGAACTTGTTGGGCAGTACCCGGTACATAAAGCCCTTATACATAAGCTTACGCGCATAAAAAAACCCGGAGGCCTATCGACCACCGGGTTTTGAATTTAGAACGAAAAATCAGTTGAATCCGTCGACTCGAGAATAAAAAGGCTTTCGCCTTTTTATTACATCATGCCGCCCATTCCACCCATGTCCGGCATTCCACCACCGCCGCCGCCGCCTTTGTCGTCTTTCTTAGGGGCTTCAGCGATCATAGTTTCAGTTGTCAGCATCAAAGAGGATACAGAAGCTGCATTCTCAAGGGCGCAACGAACAACTTTAACTGGATCGATAACACCGTCTTTAATCAGATCGACGTACTCGTCCGAGTAAGCGTTGTAACCGAAAGTGTTGGTTTTACCGGCCAAGATACGATCCAAAACGATCGCGCCATCAAGACCCGCGTTTTGTGCGATCTGACGGATTGGCTCTTCGCAAGCACGCTTGATGATCAACGCGCCAAACACTTCATCTTCAGAGTATTTAGTTTTGTCGATTTTCAAAGAGGCGCGCAGAAGTGCAGTTCCACCACCAGCAACGATACCTTCTTCAACCGCAGCGCGAGTTGCGTTCAACGCATCTTCAACGCGGGCTTTTTTCTCTTTCATTTCAACTTCCGAAGGAGCGCCAACGTGAATAACGGCAACACCACCAGAAAGTTTAGCCAAACGCTCTTTCAGTTTCTCTTTATCGTAGTCTGAAGTTGTTTCTTCAACTTGAGCTTTGATTTGAGCAACACGAGATTGGATGTCGGCTTTTTTACCAGCGCCATCAATGATTGTCGTGTTGTCTTTATCGACGACGATGCGTTTCGCAGTTCCCAAGTCAGCAACTGTGGCTTGC
Organism: Bdellovibrio sp.; assembly: GCA_043759945.1. GTDB lineage: Bacteria > Bdellovibrionota > Bdellovibrionia > Bdellovibrionales > Bdellovibrionaceae > JAYUPS01. Next base: position 16,895 of record JAYUPS010000171.1, on the reverse strand, counting down.
TCAAGTTTGCGGCCCAGATCTTCAGAGATAACTTTTGCATTTGTTAAAATCGCGATGTCTTCGAGCATTGATTTGCGGCGATCACCAAAACCAGGGGCTTTAACTGCAACCACGTTCAATGTTCCACGAAGCTTGTTAACTACCAATGTAGCCAATGCTTCACCTTCGATGTCTTCAGCGATCAAAAGCAAAGGACGGCCAGATTTAGCTACGCCTTCCAAGATTCCGATCATGTCTTTCATTGAAGCGACTTTTTTGTCGTACACAAGAACGTAAGCGTTCTCGATAACGGCTTCCATGCGCTCAGCGTTTGTTACGAAATAAGGGGACAGGTAACCGCGGTCAAATTGCATTCCTTCAACAACAGTGACTTCTGTTTTTGCAGTTTTGCTTTCTTCGATCGTGATCACGCCCTCTTTACCAACTTTATCCATAGCATCGGCCAACATTTGTCCGATTTCAGAATCGTTGTTTGCAGAGATCGTTCCGATTTGAGCGATTTCTTGTGAACCCTTAACTGGTTTAGAAAGGTTTTTCAGTTCAGCAACAACAGTGGCTACGGCTTTATCGATACCACGTTTGACGGCTGTTGGATTGTTTCCAGCAGTTACGATTTTTACGCCTTCGCGGTAAATTGCTTGTGCAAGCAAAGTCGCAGTTGTTGTTCCATCACCAGCTTGGTCGTTGGTTTTAGAAGCGACTTCTTTAACCATTTGTGCGCCCATGTTTTCGAACTTGTTTTCAAGTTCAATCTCTTTAGCCACCGTGACACCATCTTTAGTGATCAAAGGTGAACCGAAAGACTTTTCGATTACAACGTTGCGACCTTTGGGTCCGAGGGTCACTTTCACAGCATTGGCGAGGATGTTAACTCCGCGTAGAATGCTCGAACGTGCGTTTTCTGCAAATAATAATTCTTTAGACATGTGTACTCCTGTGATTTTTTGTTGGTCGGCCACCGGGTGGCTTTCCTAATTATTTTTTAAAGCTAATCGATTAGTGGTCGACCGCCGGGCGGTCTTCCGTTTGTTAGTTAATGATTCCGAGGATGTCTTCTTCGCGCATCATCAAAAGCTCTTCGCCAGCAAGTTTCAACTCAGTGCCTGAGTATTTGCCGAACAGAACTTTGTCGCCAGCTTTCACTTCCAACGGAAGAACTTTTCCGTCTTCAGTTGTGCGGCCTTTGCCGGTAGCGATGATTTCGCCTTTTTGAGGCTTCTCTTTAGCTGTGTCAGGGATGAAAAGTCCGCCCGCAGTTTTTTCTTCTTCAGCCATTCTGCGAACCAAAATTCGATCGTGCAGTGGGCGTACGCCTACTTCTGATTTAGCCATCTTAAAAATCCTCCTACCCCAATTGATGGGGGTGAAATTATGAGCATCGCTGCCCTTTGAGTGTGTAGTGCGAGTGCAATATGAACTGCCCCTCGAGACTGTCAAGGTGTGTAGCCCCAGATTTATTTATGCTGCAGTGCAACAATCATGGGAGTGGCTTAGGGTGGGTCGGGGTCTCGTTATAAATCTTGCCCCAGGTATTTGAAAACTTTGTTGGAACAAAAAAGCTTGAGCATATTGGTTTAACAGTCCAGTTTAAATAAATCCCAGATAATTCACCATCTCAAATACAGTGCCCTATTTGGCATACTATTGAAATCTTTTACATTTTCACACTCAATAAATTTATCTTTACACAAGATCTGTTATCTATTCGGACTTAGAAATAGGAAGTACGAATCGTGAAATTTATTAATCTTTTAATTCAGACAGTTGGTTTTGCATTAGCAAACGATGCAGGAGCAGATGTTACGAGCACCAGCGAAACAATCCTTGTTCAGAAAAGAAGTGCTTTCAAGGTAGACGAAATTCAAGTTTCAAACCTTACTCGGATGGTTAATCACATGATTTTAATGAAGATACCTTTTCAGTCTTTGGCTGAAAATCCAGATGGTTCAGGTATGATAAGGGTACAAGAAAAAGATAAAATTATGTTGGCTCCCCAGGAATTAACAGAATTCTAGTAATTACTGGCCTTTTAAGCTTTCGCTAGTCTGGATAAAGTTTGAAATATATTAATTTTTTCAAATTTGTTGGAGTAACCGCCGCAACATTGTTAATTTTTATGGCCGTTTATTTTCAGCTTTGGAGCATCAACGTGGGTTCAGACTGCTACTTAGTTCTAGTAGGGAGAGATAATCCTGATTCTTGGGACCCTCTTGATTTTGACAAATCAAACAATATTGTTTTAGGCAGACTGGCATATCTCACGCCCATTGAGGCAGACGCAAGTGGGGCCCTAACCAGTAATCTGCTAAGCCGTTTTGTTGTTTCTGACGACAAGATGTCACTGGAATTTGAAATTAAACAGAACTTAAAGTTTGAAGATGGAAGCTTAGTCACAATTGAGGATCTAAGATTATCAATTCTTAGAATGGCCATGAAGCGACCAAATTTTCCGATACTAGAAGACATAGTGGGATTAACTGATTGGTCTAAACTAAAATCTCCACTCCTGACTTCGCCGGCAGGCATCAAAATAGGCGGACATAATTTACGGATTGAATTTAAAGTCCCTCAGCGAAATCCTCTATTTCGCTTCACACTGGAGCTGTTTGCTGTAATTCCTGAAAAATGTATAAACAAAATAAATGGCGAGCTTATTTGCAAGCGGCCACCAGAATCTGGACTTTATCGATTTCTAACAGATTCGAGCCTGTCTAAAGAAAGTCGAAAAATACATTTTAAAAAACGGGATCTAGGAACCCCTGATTCTCGTCCAGAAAATATTATACTCACATATGAAAAAGATGAATCGCGAATTAAAGACTTAATGAAAGGGAAGAATCGAGTCGTCATTGCCACTTCGGGGATTTTGACGTCACCTGACAACCAACTGCTTAAACTTAGTGGGAGTCACGTACAACTTACTGCCAGAAGTTGGTTTGCAATCCTTAGGTTTAATAAGGATAGCAAGATTTTTGAAACAAATTCGGATAGAAACGTTTTTGTTGCCACATTTCTATATTTTTTAAAATTAGGTTCTAAAAATTCATACTTTATTCCCGAACGAAGTATTTTTACCGAAATTATGCCTGGGTTTATTCCAACTGAATTTGAACTTCCAGCAATTGCAAAATCAAAGACCGCAAGGAAAATAGTTTTTAACTATTCGGCGATTGAGGACAAAAATTTCCTCGGCGCATTCGAAAAAACGTGTCAACGCTTGAACTTTCAGTGCATACTGCAAGCCGATAAAAGTATTTCTCCCGATCTATCGCTGAATAGAACGGGATTTTGGGCGATGGATCCTGTTGGCGATTTGAAAATGCTCTTTACTCCAGATCTGCACGAGGTTTTGCGGCCGCAGTGGGAAAATAAAGAATTGCTTAATTTAATCAATGATACGTATCGGGCTAATAGCCCCGAGGAGCTTAGCCAAAAGGCAAAAAGTGTAAATTTGTATTTCCGACGAGACAGCTTGTTCAACCCAGTTGCCCATTTTCAGTTTATCTATATTTCCAATTGGGTGCCTGAAAAGCCTGTCGCCGCTCAAGCAATCTCCCTTCCCTATCCTTGGCACCTTTTCGAATAGGCATGTGATGCACATAGCGGAGGAAATCATTCTTTGGCACCTTTCCAAACGAAGTCTTATTCGATCAAACAAGTTCCCACCTTACATTCAGTTCGCTAAGTTGGGGCGTTATCATTTAGCAACTGCCGTTCAGTCCCTAGACAAAAGCAAAGTTATTCAGGCGAATGCCGTGACCGGTATGAGCAGCAGCGTAAGTAAGGCTAGACTTAAATGTCTATCCGAATGGAAAGAGCGGACATTGGTAGTTCAGCTTCAACATTCTCTCCCATTACAATTTAGGTTTGGGTCAGATGGATGCGCCGCATTTCCCATAATACCATGGCGTCCCCAATATGCTGCAGAGCGATCAAAACAAAATGCAATGGCGGAGGCAATCGAACGTAATGTCTGGCTAAAATGGTGGAGACTCCAAAGTTCCGCAGAAGCTATAAAAATACCACATAGCTACAAAATTAGCGTTTTGATGGAGCTTTCATCGCTTGCGGATTCAATTAAAGCCGAAGAATTTTCCATCTTCAGTCCTAGCTTTAAAATGTCGGGAAAAAATGAATTCGAATTGATAGTCATTTATCTAAAACTGAAGGGCCAGGGTTACGTTAGTGGTGCGGCAGCGGGAAAAATTTATGAGAGAAGTACGACTTTCGAAAGAGCCTTTAGCGAGCTCTACAGACACTTTATGGCTTTCGATCGGTGCGCCAACGTGAATTTAAGAAAGAATCTATCAGTCTATGAGAAACGACTAGTTTTTTTCGGTGAGGGGTCCGGAAATACCTTGGTAGAAGAAAGACTAAATCGAACGTCGTCTAAAAGCAAAATCGTCCTCGAAACTCCAGTGCTGTACCAGCTTGTAGATGGCGGTTTTGTCTTTAACCAATGCCAGTTTCAGGATCACGATAAATTTATCTCAGATGAGTTGGCGCTATGTCTGTAGGTATCAAAGCTGTTCTTTCTAAATCCGACAAAATAATTCTTTCAATACTTTTCTTATTTTCACTTGCTGGTTTTACTCTCGCGTTTGAATATTTTAATGTCGAATCGTGTAAGAAATCTTTAATCAGCTGGATAAATAGTGAAAAATCAACCGTGCAGCAAGGCGATGTTTACCAAGCTATTACTCGTGCTGAAAAATATTTTGTCGATTCTGGATTTTTTAAAGGTCTAAAAGTGGACAAAGTAAACAAGAATGATACTAACAATTTTTTAACTTATGGCAAAATTCCTAGGAATGAGAAGCCAGAAAAAATTGCATCTGCTAAAATTGCGACGACCTGGACTGGACTATTCTCTTATAGATTGAGTTATGTTTTTGAGTCCCGCCCAGATTGGGTATTCTCTTTTTATTATACGTCCGAATATACAGTTTTTTTAATACCCGTTCTGTCTTTTCTTATTGTCTCGATATTGTCTGTTTTTTTGGCCTACCTTAGATTTGAATCAAGACAAAGTATGGAAGATTTAGTTAAGGTTAATAAGTTCATTATTCAGATTTCTACACAAGTAGGCCACGACATACGGTCACCACTTACGGCCTTAAAAGTTGGAGCAGATTCGCTATTGTTAAAAGATTCAGAAGCTGGATCTCTGATATTTAAATCTATTGAAAGAATCGAAAACATTGCAAGTGACCTTCTTGACAAAAGAATCACGCTAGATGCGATGGCCTCTGGTGCTGAGCTTGATCAAAGTCGAGCCACTTTGATTAAAGCAATTTTTATATTCAAAAAGCTACAAGATATTGTGAATGAGAAACGAACAGTAAATAAAGCCGCAAAGAATATAAATTTCGAACTTTTGTTGCCAGATCCAAAAGAAATTAGCTTATGGGCTGTTAGGGACGACTTAGCGAGAGTCTTTTCAAACATTATTGAAAATGCAATTGATGCTAGCAGTATTAATGACGACGTCACAATCGAAGCCAGTTTCGATAAATCTTATTTAAATATTAATGTCACCGATAGAGGTCCTGGTATTCCCGCCGAGATAATGAGCCGGATAGGAGAACGCGGAATTACCTACGGAAAGCAAGGCGATGGAAATGGCCTTGGAATCTATCATGCGTGCGAAAGTATGGACAAAATTGGTGGGAAAATTATTTTTAAATCGAGAAACGGTCCTGGCACTATTACTTCAATTCTAATCCCTAGACTGAACTAAATTTTTAAATTAGCGATTTGTTGGCTCTGATTTTGACTTGAATTTGGCAAGACCGCCATTTTTTAAGAATTAAGATTTTTCTAGAGTGATCAGAACTATCTGCCCACAGTTATGCCTCAAGAACACTTGTTCTTACGCCACTCTGTCGGAACCAGACTTAATGTCACCCGCAACATATCCGCAATGGCGGCATTTGAAAATGAATTGCCCTAGGTCATTTGAATCAAGATACAGAGCTCCGGAACTGCATTGCGGACAATCTATAGCCTCTGTCGATTGTGCGGAATCACCGATCAAGTAGCCTTGGACCGCATAGCACTTTATCAGATCTTCTTCAAAACCTTTGAGAGTTTTCTTTCCAAGAAATGTGCATGCAAACAAGCTAGGCGGAAGTTTATCCATTACATCTTTTGAAATTACCATTTCGTTAGGTAAGGCTGAGCTGCAGAGCCTAGCCGCGAGATTTACAACAGGACCGATCGCTGTGTAGCATTTATAGAGTTTATCATTTCCATAAAAACCGACGTTGGCGAATCCGAGGGAAACCCCGATTCTGATCTCAAACTTATTCATCCAATAATTTTCGTATTTTTCTTCATTACGTTTAATGAGATCGCGGATTTCGATCCCTGCCCGGACAGTTCTTTCGGCAAAATTTTCGTGTTTCACCGGATTATTTGAAAATGCTAAAATTCCATCGCCCATAAATTTATCGATCGTTAAATCATATTTCAAAAGTACACCAACGGTATCTTCAAGAAACATTGAAATAACTTTGTGGATTTTATCCTTGTCTACTCGAACCACGCGGCTTGTCGAGTTTACTATATCTATAAATATTGAGCAAATCTCTACTCGTTTTGCGCCGATGTCTAAGTTTAAGTCACCCTGTCTAATTGCTTCTACAACTTGAGGGCTAAACTGATTAGATAATTTTGAAAGTTTAATTGTTTCTTCAGATTTTCTAGTAATTATTATTTCCCGATCGGCTATTTCTCTCGCAAGCGCCACCTGAGCTTCGATTTCTCCCCGTCTTGTTAAGTCGTTTAACCTACGGATTGTTAAGCCAATCGATATAGTGCCCAAACAAAAACATGCGTTGACGAAAAGTGTGCCTAATTTCTCGCTCCCAAAAGTAAGGCAAACTAAAAAGTATGGAATGTAGATCGAGGCTACGGTTAAAAGCTGAAATCCGATTTGGTATGGAACAAAAAATATTGCAAGAAGTGCGACCAGATTAAGACCTGCATAGTATGGTGAATCGGGCCCGTTAGTCTGAAACACCATAGTTGATATCAGCCCGCCAGCTATAAACGCCCAGCATAATCCAAGTAGCCGGTAGCTTTTTATTTTTCGTAATTTTCGAAAGTAAATGCTCAGACCAAGTACAAAAACTAAGTGCGACATTCTAAGCACCAAGAAGTTCCATTTATGTTCCGGATATAGAAAAATATCTACCGGCCAGAACAACAAGTACAAAAAAGGTGCTGCAAAAAAACCAACATTGAAAAACCGATGAGTTTGATTTTTCAGCACACTCTCGATTTGGGTTTTCAGCAGCTCTGAGCTCAATTTTATCTCTTTTCGAGGACAGCGAACAAGTTGATCCCTAAACTTTCTCGCTCCATCGTTATCTTACCTAGTTCGCTAAAGAGTCTTCTTAGATCTTCCTCAGACCGATAAATCAAGTGCCAGTCTGTAACCATCGATAATCCGAATCTGTTTGGAGCAGAAATATCAAAGTTACCAATTATTGCATGCCCTCCTGATTTAAGTGCCGCGCATAACTGCTTTCCAGCGAAGTGGGCTACAGCATCAGACAGGTAATCAAATAGGCCTGCAGAATAAATTAAATCAAAATCTGTAGTCTGAAGTCCGGATTCAATAATATTTTTAATTGCCCAGTTATGAAATACAGTCTTAACTTTGAGTTTCTTTTCTCTGACCAATGATTCAATTTTTCGTTGGCATTCTTTTAATGCGTCGGTGTCTTGATCAGCGAAATGAAATTCAATATTTTCATTTGCTAATTGCGGGTGTTCGGCAAGAAAATACTGAACCTCCATTGCCGGTCCACATGCCAGTGAAAGAATCTTAATGGGACTTTTGGCGTTCCCAACTGTCTGCAATATTTTCCCCATAAGATATCGTCCACGGTTCCGCACAGCTTGAGACTCCGGAACATCGATAAAATATCTTTCCATGCATCGACCAAACAGGGTGGCGCCCCGATTTTCATGATTATAGATGGTTTTCATCATTTCGAAATCACCAGCATATCCGCGTGGTTTATTAAATGCGCGATTGGCGTAAGAAGATTGGAACATGTATTGTCCGCATGAGTCTCGAAAAAACCTAAAGCACTTCTTCACAGTTTTGGTGTCCAGACCCTTAACAATAGATTCCAGTTTTACATACAGTGGGGAAATATTTTCTTCAATATAGCGAGCAACTAGTCCCGAAACGACATCTTCATAGGCGTTCAGGGTTATACTACCTTGATCAAAAGTTGTTTTTTCAAGAATATTTACCTTGTCCTGTAAGCTTGATAACCAGTTTCGGACTTCATAAGTAATTAGTCTGAACGATTCCGGTACAGAGTTGTCGGAAAAAAGGCTTATATGTTCTGCGATGATTTTATTTGTCTCGATTACCGCCCGTGACCTTTCCATGCTTATCGGATTTCCCGTAATCGAAAATCCAACCTTGTAGCCGTGTTTGCTTTCATAAAAGTACTCGTCTACTCGAATTTTCTTCAGTTCAAGAATGCCCAGATCGACATTTTGGACAACTAGCCTGCCTTCAAAAATATCTGATGTAGGAGGAATATCTGTATAAACCGCGAGGCCGAACGGACTGTAATCCAAAACTTTCCAGATATTGTTTGATGTTTGGAAGGTGAAGTTGTCGTTTTCCGCAGACACTCGGTCTTGGCGAATTACAATCAGCTTGGGAGAAGTTTGCACTTCAATTTGATCTTGTTGCGTTGTTAGTGCGATTCTCATTTTTCGATCCTCCGGCTAACTTTTCGGAAACATTGTGAAATAAATTAGCTGCAGTGCCTCGTCAGCGAATATTTTTAGAAATTACTAGACCTCAAATCTTCCCGCAAATAGACCTACGGCCTGAATATGGAGACTAATGCAACAAACCGAGCGCCAATGGGGCACCCCACACCGATCTCGCCATCCCATTGTGTTCTTACACGGACTGCCCGGCATCAAGAGCGGTCAGAACCAAGACCTTGCTAATCATATCCACGAACAAACCCAGCGCGACATCTTGATCCAATTCGGTGAGGGCCTTGGGGTTCGGCCCGGCACCTTTACATTCACGGGCGAATTTGAAAACAAACTGCAACTCGTGCACCAACTCGAGAAAACCTCCGATTCCATCACACTCGTTGGTCACTCCTGGGGTGGGCTGCAAGCCCTCGTCCTGGCCGCGCACAGTCCCCGGAACATCCGACGAGTGATTCTAATGGCTCCTCTTTTGGGTATTATGGCGCGACCTCAGATCGATGAAATTCTGACCCTACAAAACAACAATCACCCCGAGGTCAACTTTGCCCCCCGGCAACAACTTCTCGATGATGCCGAGGCCTTCAACGCTCGCTTCCCGGTCGAATCCACCGCAGCGATGATCCCCGCTCAGACCCGCATTACGATATTGCAGCCGACCAATGATCAGATCACGCCCGCAGAACGAGCAAAGGGGCTCTTGCCCCTTTTTCAAACCAAGCCTGAATATTTCGAGCTAAATAGCGATCATCAGTTTATGGTCAATCGGCTCGTGATCTATAGGGCCATGACTCAAGCGATCAAGGCGTAAGCGAAGCTAAACCCGGACGCGGTGAGCCCTTCACGTAGTACGAAAGATTCATTGGTTGCGGCTGCTTGCCTTTGAGAGCCATTAAATTGCTTTGGTGGTTGTCGATAAAGCTTCGAAGCTCTGCCGCAAACTTACCACGGCCAATGGACGTCATAAATCGGGCGCATTGCTCGCCCTTGTAGTCATAGCGTTTAAGCATTTTGTCGTAACTGGTCTCAATGCCGAACGCGCGTTGAAAAATATTTGGCTTTTTCATTTGCGCCATTATTTCTTCTTTAGCGCGAACTTCTTTGAGCAAGCGGTTGTAAACGGCGGCTTTAAAAAAGTTTTCGGGGTTCAGGTTTCCGGAGCGATTGTTTGGATTAACTGGAAACGAGAAAATTGTTTTCTTTGCATCGGCGACTTCCCAAATTTCAACCAGTCCCTTGCCGTTGCTGATGTTGGCTTCATAGATCGTGGGAACTTTTAATTCTACCAAACAATTTTGAAGTGAGCTTTCTCGGGAATCCATTTTTCCGTCGACCACGTTCGTAATCACCGCTTCTTCTTGAACGTATTTAATCAGCGGCGCTGGTTTTGATGCTGGCTTGCGAACGGATTGGAATTTAGCCGGTTGCTGGTTAGGCTTCTTAGCGGCCTGGGCAGGTTTTGCCTGGGCAACGGATGAGAACCCAAGTACCAGAATTCCACCGACGATCCATTTTGAGATAACAGGATGAGCATTTTTCATAGCCTATCACAGTGCAATGTTTGCACCGCCCCTACCCCAGGCACAATTGAGCATGTTGTTTAACAACTGGCAGTCGACAAAATACCTTACAAAATCTACCCGGTGGTAACGCAATTTGCCAGCAAGCGTCGCTAGTTGCACCGATCAATACGAGTCAAAACAACTCTAAAAATTCTCAAAATTTAATCCCGATGTGAGATTTATTTTTTCAATTCAGCTCCAAATCAAGTTCGATTGAGTTCATGAAATATCAACTTCGCTGAGCCGGCCAGGGCCTCGCCCTTCAGTCGTATCAATCGAATCTCATTCTTCAAAGGTTTCAATTTTCCGTCAAAGATGTAGAGATCAACGCCCTCGTTTTTTAAGCGAAAGAGCATTTGCTCGGGCAAAACTCCGACGCCCAGACCGCTGGAAATAAATTTTGCAACCCCTTGCACATCCATAATGTGGGCTCGCACATTCAATCGCAAATTCTTACGTTTCAAATGATGAAGCATCCATCGGCGCAGGATCGGCTCGGACCCTTTGTATTCGATATACTCTAAACCCTCGAAATAAGTTTGCGAGTATTTTACTTTCGGCTTTTTGCTCAAGTAATCCCGACTGCAGCACAAGTGAAGTTCTTCACTGGCCACGGCTTGATACTGGATTCGACGATCCATCGGGGCCTCGTCCACATAGGCAAAATCAAGAAGTCCGTTCACAAGCATTTTCCCCAGAACCGAACCGTAATCGAGCGTGATTTGAAAAGAAATTTTTGGATACTTCTGCCCGAGTTTTACCAGCTGCGGGACAATCACGTTGGTTCCGAATTCGACCGGCAGACCGATCCGCACTTCCCCCTCGGGCTCTTGTTCTTTGCCCATCACTTTTGTAAGTCGATCATTGACGGCATTAAATGCTCTCTCTAAGTCCGGATGAAGCTGCTTAGCAACGGCAGTCGGTATCAATCGGCGACCCACCCGGGTAAACAATTCGCTTTCCAGGTCCTGTTCCAGGGCCTTGATATGTTGGCTCACCCCGGACTGGGTCAGGTGAAGCCAGGTCGCCGCTTCGGTCATGCTGCCAGTTTCAAAAACTGCAATGAAGACCTTAAAGTGATTTAAATTGAACTCGGGGATCTTCGTCATACTTTGCACTCATTCATCTTTAGGTTGCCTTAAGATTTAAAGAGGTAAAACCACACCTTATGGAACCACTGGTTCCATATTGGCAACGCTAAACATTAGTTTTACTAATGAATCAGCTTCAATTCAAATAATTTTTTATTCTTTGAATAATGGATAAGAACACAGAGGTCGACATAACGACAATAACAGCTTTACCGCTTCGGAGATCTAAGAATGAAAAAACTAATCGTGTCAGCCGCCCTTCTGTTGTCAGTCCTTGCCGCCAGCCAATCCGAAGCCCGCTCTTTACAAACCGCACTTTCTGCAAATTTGACTAAATTTGACTTCCAAAACGCGAGCGCACTGGCCGACCGCCGCATCCGATCCGGTACCATCAACGTTGATCTTAAAAATCGAATTTTAAATTTGAAACTGACACCTTCGTTCTACTGCCCACCACAAATGATGTGCGCTCAGGTTATGCCCCGGACTATCTCCTACGAATTGGCGGGAATGGAAATTTCCACAGGAAGCTGCGGACAAACGATCTATACGGCCCTCGAAGACGCACGCCCAGTCGATGGCAACTTGACCAAGCTCACCGTTGTCGATAACCGCACCAACACTTGCAAATATTTTGCGCCGATTTCTTCGACCGAAATCACTTTGGAGCTTACAGGTGGACGCAGTTTTGAATCGTCTGGCGCTACCGAGCTCCATCAGTTCGAAGCAGAATTGTTGAACTAAGAAAAATGTCTGTGGCCGGATAATCCGGTCAGGATTCGTTCAACCCCAGAAGATCTTTGCAGGCATCCATTTCCAAGTTAATCTTTTGAATGGATTTCTGCAGTTTCTTGAGATCCTGTTCATCCAGCTCCCCTTCGACCGCTGCAATCACCATCGGAAGTTTCTTTAGCCACTGGCCCTGCCGGGCCGCATAGGTCTCGGGGATGCCCGAGCGCAGAGCCGCCTGGGTCGCATTGTGATCAATCAAATACTCGGCGATAAACTTTAGCGTTTCCAAAGTTAACAGATGTCGGTGTGCTTTTAGGCGGGAGGAAAAACCCATTTGCCGAATACGCATTTTAGACTTTGGAATTTCGCTCGGAAACTTGTTCGTTCAACGTCCAAAGATCATACAGATAGCCGACAACAAACAGGCCCCCGGTACAAAACCAAATAATGCCCGTAATCCATTTGCCCAGGTAAAAGCGATGCACGCCAAAAAACCCCAAAAATGTGAGCAGGATCCAAGCCAGATTGTAATCAATTGTGCCGGGCTTGTAGCGCACATCGCAGTCCCGATCCATGGCCGGGATCAGAAAAAGATCAATAATCCAGCCCACAAAGAAAAGCCCTAAAGTACAAAACCAAATAGTTCCGGTAATCGGGCGACCAAAATAAAAACGGTGCGCGCCGGTAAAACCAAAGATCCATAAAATGTAGCCAAACAACTTTGAGTGATTGTTAGTTTCCATGACTTGAAAACTTAGGACCTATTGGGCGGCAAGACCATCGCTATTTTCGTTTTGCTCTTGCATCAAGTTAAATTGCTCCATGGTGGGAACCAAATCTTCAAATTTTGCTTTCTTCAAGGTAACCGTAGGTTCACCATGGCTGGCCGGTGTTCGACTAACTGTTGCGCGAACCTCTTTCGCTGATTCAACAGAGGCTTGTGCGCCCTGCTCAATCAGAGCGGTCAGATCTGCTTTCTTAGAGGATTTTGCCATTCCCGCATTTGAAACTTGCGCGAAAAACATAATTGCCGTGGCGATGGATAATTTCAAAGTCATTGTTTTCATGAAAGCAAGAAATTGCAAGGGTGGGGCCGCGAACGTTTTCTCCATAAGCTTTTAAACTGAAGTTCAGGCCTGCGAATGACTTAGATTGAGACGACCATTGTTAAGACAGTTTTTGAGTGCACTAAGGTTCGACGACCCACAACGCGACTTTCATCGAGACTTAGAGTTATTAATGCGGGGATAAAATTATTGCGGTAAGTTTTTACTACGGATGCGGCTCTTCACTGATCGTCGCAATCTAGAAAGAGTTTTTTGGACTTTCGTAAGGTTGCCATCGCTACTTGGACCCGCTCAATTGATCCAGCGACTTATGGCGAATTGGATCTGCCAATTGCTTCTAACTTCAAAGGCTCGCCTCTGGCTTTATGTGTTTATCAAGCCGCGCGATCTGTGGCCGAGCATCCGGAAATCAACGGCATTATTCGTTGGCGAAAACTTCAGCCACGGAAAACGATCGACATCACAATCATAGTTCATGTGGAAGCCGGAAATCTGCAGTTTTTGACATTAAAAAACTGCGACAAGAAGTCTCTGGAGCAGATCCAGGACGAAATTAAATCCCGCTCTGTGTCCGTTAAAAAATCACAAGTTTCAGACATGAAGGGTGTTGAGTTTTGGATCCGTCGCACACCCCGCCTGTTGTTGCCGGCATTGCTTTGGTTTTATGATTTCTTAGTTATGGACTTGGAACTAAACTTAAAATGGCTTGGGCTTCCTCCAAACCCATTTGGCGCCGTTGTGATCTCGAATATCGGAACGTTTGGCCTAAGACGCGGATTTGTGCCCCTGGTACCCCTGACCCGCGCCAATGTCTTTATAACCATCGGGCAAATATCAGAACGCCTGGTCCTAAAAGACGGCGCCGTTTCGTCTGAAAATTACATACCTTTGGGGATTACTTTTGATCATCGAGCGGTTGACGGTTATCACATTGGCAAGTTGGCGAAGGCGATGTTGAAGTCCGCAGTCGCTACCTAAGGGAAAGTAAGAATGAGTATTTCCAAGTCTCTAAAAGCCAAGATTGCTTTGATGGACCAGACGGATTTAGACCGCCTGGTGCGAATGGGCTGGGAAGATCGCACAACTTTTGAAGCGATCGAGAAGCAATTCAGGTTAACCCAGAACGAATTTATCAGGTTTATGCGCACGCAATTGGACCGAAAAACCTATGATCGCTGGAGGAAAAGAGCTAACGAACAAGGTCATCTTAAACACGAAAAGAAGCGTGGCTTTAAGACAACCCGGTTTAAATCCACCCGGCAATCCGTCGACGGGATTACCAAGGGTTGGAAATAATTTTTTCTAGCGATTTTGAAATTGAACGCGGCAAGTGATTGTCGCAGTCGGGATAAAACCATTGATTGGAATCGGAAATCCCAACGATGAAAGTGGATTTCCCAGGGGCTTCATATACATTGTGTATCCCGCATTTCCCAATACCGGAGCGTAACCCATAATGCCCGTCAGGATTTGCTCTTCGACGCCGGGTTGGGGAGCCTGGAGAAAAATCATGTAAGTTATTTTTGTCGTTACAGAGTGAATGCTACCGATCGTGGCTCGAATCTTTGGAGCGTTTGGCCCCTCGGAATAAGAAAGTCCCCCGTGCCGAAATTTTGTTTGGAACAGACCATACCGCATTGAGATTTCGGGTTCGGAAATATTTTTTTCTGGCGAATAAACCATTCGCGCCGGTCCAAGTGCGGTGAACATGGTGCAGGAATAACCAGTACTCAGCATGTACAAGTCTTTTGCCTGAGAATTAAAACTAAAAAAAACACCGAAAAAAACTAAGCTAACTAACGGAAGAGATCTCATTTACAACTCCGGTTTGGGTGGGGTGCCGGAACAATAACACACCCCTTCGAAGAACTCAGAAATTTGGACCCCAGACCATCGGGAAGGCTGAAGAAATTTCAATGCAACGTCGGCAGCTCAACTACAAATTCCGCACCTTGATCGGGCCACCCTGTCGCAGTCACCGTCCCGCCGTGACGTTCGACAATTCTTTGCACCGTAGCTAGCCCCAGTCCACTGCCGCCGACCTTGTTATCGGTGTGACCGCGCTTGAATGGCAAAAATATGTCTTTCTGCAATTTTGGATCAAAGCCGATTCCGTTGTCTTTCACGCTAATTTTCAGAAGCCCCGGCTCTTGATGGGCATTTATCTGTATCCGACAGGGTCTTTCCTGGGATTTAAATTTCAAGCTATTGGCGATCAGATTTTGAAAGAGCTGAGCAAAAAATACGGGATCCCCTTGCAGGCTCGGAAGAACGCCGACCTCGATGGTGGCCTGGGTATCGGCAATACTCTTTGCCAGGCTGGTTTGGGCTTCCTGGACTGCGTCCGCCAGGGGAAACCTGCGGACCGCCAAGTCGGACTTTCCAATTCTCGAAAACTCAAGAAGCCTGTCGATCAAACCAATCATGCTTAGGCCCAACCGATGAATGGTCTCGACGGGTTCCTGAGGAATCTTTCCAAGGTCTTTTGACTCTTCCAGCGCATATTCGGCAAAGCTAACGATCGTTGCCACCGGCGATCGCAGATCGTGGGCCGCAATCACGGCAAACCGTTCTAAGTCCAGGTTGCTGGTTTCAAGCACGCCGTTCATTTTTTTTATTTCTTCTTCTCGCAGTCGAGCAAATTCGGTGGCGGCGGTGATTGTCGCCAAATCAAAAAATTGGTTAATTAATCTGAAATCTTTGATCGAAAATTGGGGGTGGCTTTCAATTTGATCAAAAAGCATCCGTTTTAGAAGGGCGTATTCGCCCAAAACTTGCGAAAGCGTATAGTCCCCGAAAGAAAATCTTTGCCGGCTATGGATTTTGCTCAGTTCTTTGGGACTCTCAAGAATTTTGGTATCAAGCACTTCGCAAAGCGCATCTAAAAGCTGCGGCAAATGGTCTCGTACGGCCGCGCGAGATTTATCGCTGGCCGCAGGAAACATCTCGCGTGACAGTGCTTCCCAGCGGGTCAGAATTTTTTCTTTCTCAATAATCAGGTGGTAGTTCTGATCCAAATTGAAATCATTCCTTTCCAGTCGAGATCGAGCCTTTTACCTGGGTCCTGGTGCTTGTCATAATTTGGCGGACGGGGAGAGATTTGAACTCTCGATACAACTTTTGATCGTATGAGCGTTTAGCAAACGCTTGGTTTAAGCCACTCACCCACCCGTCCGCGGCTGAAACTTGATGCTTAAGGGGGAACCTTGCCATAATCCCGCTTAAATTGTCTAGCGATAGTGCTCCGGAAAAAGATCCCGCTCGACGCTCTCGATGACCATATGGATAAGTTTAATGTGGATCTCTTGGATTCGGTCCGAGGTCTGAGCGGGAACCACAATTGTTAGGTCGGCCAACCCCTTCATTTTACCCCCATCCTTCCCTAAAAGAGCGATGGTTTTAATCCCTTTAGCTTTTGCCGTTTCTAAAGCCCGCAGAACATTGGGTGAATTTCCGCTCGTCGATAGCCCGATCAGGACATCTTCGGGTCGACCCAGACCTTCGAGTTCCCGGGAAAAGATATGTTCAAAACCGTAGTCGTTGGAAACGCACGTCACGTGGGGAGCATTCCCAAGGGCCAAAGCGCCCAAGGGCCGACGATCTTTGCGATATCTGCCAGTCATCTCCTCGGCAAAATGCATTGCATCACAATGGGAGCCCCCGTTGCCGCAAGAAAAGACGGT
>JAYUPS010000170.1:0-9526 GCA_043759945.1 Bdellovibrio sp. | reverse complement strand
ACCAATTTCTTCGTTGAAGAGGCCGTTCGCATCGGCGGTCCCGTGCTCGAGGTCGCCTGTGGCACAGGTCGGATTACGATTCCCATCGCAAAAAAGAGAATCGAAATTACGGGTCTGGATATTTCTGAAGGTATGTTGGAAGAGGCCAAGAAAAAATCTGACCAGGAAGATCTAGATATTCGCTGGGTTCAGGCTGATTGCAGGAAATTTAGCCTGAATAAAAAATTTAAGCTGATTTTTATTCCCTACAATTCCATGCAACATCTTCACGATTTGCCCTCTTTAGAATCTTTTTTCGAGAATGTAAAAAACCATCTGACTCCAGATGGCGTTTTTATCATTGATGTCTTTAATCCCAACATCAGTATTTTAGCTCGCGGCAAACAGGACCGACAAAAAGTAATGGATTTGATCGACCCGAAGACCGGCGTGAAAGCAGTCATCGAAGAAACGATTAGCTACAATATAGCTACGCAGGTAAATCATGTGAAGTGGTATTACTCCCTGGATAGCGAGCGGGATTATAAGGTCGATGAATTAAATATGAGATGCTTTTTCCCGCAAGAGCTTGATGCAATAGTAAATTACAATGGTTTTAAAATTGTGACTAAGTATGGCAGTTTCAACCGAGATAACTTTATTAGCGAATCGCCAAAACAGATCCTAACACTACAAGTTAAGCGCTAGAAAGACCGTCAATAGAGAAAACCTCAAGATTCACTTTGATCCCCGATTAGAAACAAACTCGACCGCATAGAGCTCGTTTGGTATGGCATTCAACCCAAAATTGTTATACGCCTATCGGCTAAACAAGGAGTCTCCATGAATTCAATTAGCGCTTTTTTTGCTCTGTTGGTAGTCGCATCTATGGCCCACGCTGGAAACCCACCTCAAACCTCATGTTCAAATCTTGGTGGGACAATTGTAATTGCGCAAAACCAAGTTTCTATACTCATGAGTAAGCACCCCACCGATCTGTACGCGAAATTTTCTAAAGATGATTTAGAAATTTCTGAAAAAGTTGTTCAACAAATGCCGCTGGAAGAATACGGATGTACTTCACGGTCAGTGGTTTTTAAACAAATCGCGATTACCAAAAAAGACGGTTCAGAAATGCCTGATGCCTATAACCGCCTTGTTCAGGACGGTAGCCTAAATGATTATTTCATTTGCGCGACCAGCAGCGCTTGGATCCCCGCATCTGAACAATCTTGTAACTAATGAAAGTGCAGTTCATCTACCCCCTAGTTTTTCTGGCGATGGCAGCTTGTGCCTCGAACCCAAAACTGGATCCGAAGCACATTCGCCCATGGAGCACGAATTTAGGCACCGAGTATCCTAACAAACAATCCGTGATTGCTCGTTACAACAAAAATAACCACGGGCTCTTTTACTTGGCCGCTCGACATACAAACACCATAGGAGAAGACACCCTAAATCTTGTCGAGACTTTGTTTAAGGATTACCAATTTGATGTTTTGTTGATTGAGTCCATTCCCTACACCTCGGGCGAAAGTCCAAAGTGGTATGTCGAAGAAGCAAAAAGGGGCAAAACCGCACAGTTTATCCAGGGCGGCGAAAGTGCTTTCGCAGCTTTATTGGCCGACACCAAAAAAATACCGTTTTTTGCCGGTGAGCCAGACCATCAAGACATTTACAATCGTCTAAAAGCCAAGGGATACAGCGATGAAGATGTTATTGGTTTTTATACTATAAGACAGATTCCGCAATGGGTCCGACAGCAAGAGAAAAAAGAAGGTCTTCTTCAACGAAAAATTCCGTCGTTTGTTGCCTACCACTGTAAAATTTTTTCGGTCACAAAATGTCCGACTTATGACCAAATTTTGAATTGGTATCAAGCCAAGCTTGGTCACAAGTTAACCGTAAACATATCTAACGAAGAAACAGCACCAATATCCGACGGTCTTTTGTTTACGCAGAAAATCTCGTCCGAAGTTGGCTTTATCCGAGATCGCTTTACTTTGAGTATTATCGAAAAGCTGTTTCATAAATACAAACGGGTCGCGGTGATCTACGGGGCCGGACACTTTATAACCTTAAGAAAAAGTTTTGACCAAACTTTTGGCGAACCAACATTTATCGAAGACAAAAAAGAAGATAAAAAATAGCGGCCATGATCGGAAATGATGGACCCACCGGCGGATTTTTCAGAGACGGAAAATCCATCGGCTGGTAAATCTACATTTTTGGTTCAGGAACGTAAGGCAGCGACGAGTGGTGCAAAACAATTTTAAGCTGACCTTGAGAATTTTTCTTAAAACCCCAGGTCTTGTTCACCGTCGTCATTTTCCCATTAATATCCGACAGGAAAACGTCTCCCATAGTTAGCGCCATATCTCCATAAATATAAACGGCCGCATTTTTAAAATCATATTTTGTCCAGCCCTTGATCGCAAAGCCTGTGTCCTGGGGATATTTACTGTCTCCGCCAACAAAATATGAAAGCGCACCTTCTTTGGTAGTCCGGTAGGTTGTTGAACCTGAAGCCAAGGTGGGTTTGAACAATACCGGACCCTCGCCGTAACCATAGGCTTGATCCAGGATTTTTCCCGCTGTCTCTTTAGCTTTTTTTATACCCGATTTTTTATAGACTGCAGAAATCTCGATAAGAGCTTGGCCCCAGGCCTGCTGAGCCTCGCGAATTTCCTTTTCGGTTATATTATTATTGACGACAACTTCGTTGGTCGTGGCAGCGTCTTTAGCCAAGGCAGAATTTTGAAAGAGTGTTAGGCCTAACAAAATCAAAATTGCTCTCACGGTGTTTTCCTTTGTCTGATGGTGCTTATCGTTAGGCTTAGACAGTCGGAGATTAATTCAAGTTTATCAAATAGATAATTAATGTCATTAGTAACACTAAATCCGATACACCTAAACTTTAGCCCTTACCGCGGAGGAAAAAATGAAATGTCCAACTTGCCCTGACGTAACTTTGGTGATGACCGACCGACAGGGAATTGAAATTGACTACTGCCCCCAGTGTCGCGGGGTTTGGCTCGATCGCGGCGAACTGGATAAGCTCATCGAAAAATCAACGGCCACTCAAAGTCTTCAAGTTGTTCGGCCAGACGACTATCGCGAGAAACGGGATGATTACCGGAAAGAGCATTACACGAAGAAAAGAAAATCTTTTCTGTCGGAGATTTTTGACTGATTTTAAAAGCCAGCTAAGCCCAAAACCCGAAAGTACGCATTGATATCGACGCGTGGTGAATTTCTTCGAACTCAAAACGAAGCTCATCTTCGCTATCTGACGCTCCTAAAATATAAGGGAGCGGCAGAAAGTGATCCATGGTGGGAATACTTAATTGCCCCGCTAAAGATTGATGATAGTCCGTGTTTAAGGCCCGGAAATCTCGGGCCTCAAGCGATTGTTTGAACCACAAATCACTTTCCAGCGCCCACTCGCGGGGTGGCGCTTGGGGATTCCAATCAATCTTACGCAAGTTATGCACCAGATTGCCGCTTCCGATAATCAGCACGCCCTGGTCCCGCAGTTTTGCCAGTTGCTGGCCAATCTTAAAATGATATTCCGGAGCTTTTGTCATATCCAGACTGAGCTGAACAACGGGAACCTGGGCGATGGGGTACATGTGACGAAGCACCGACCAAGTCCCATGATCGAAGCCCCACTTTTCTAGATCCTGGTGTATGGCTAAATCAGTGACCGCGCTGGAAATCAAGCTTGCCGTTTCTGGGCTGCCGGGTGCGGGATAGCGCACGTTAAACAATTCCTGGGGAAACCCGTGAAAGTCATGAATCGTTTTTGGCTTATCCATCCCCAAGACCCACGTCCCTTGAGTCATCCAATGGGCCGACACCACTAAAATCACTTTTGGCATCTGAATTTTTGCCGCCATCTGACCGAGCATTTTCGTAAAGGCATTGGTCTCGAGCGCATTCATCGGAGAACCATGACCAATAAATAGAACCGGCATTCGATTTGTCATATTAAGGCAATCATCGCCCATTTTCCTTTTGTTGAATAGGCGCATCCGCTCGGCTTTTAAGTAACTTGCGGCTTCTTCGTTCGAACCCCGGGCTTAGCTAAAATCTCGATGTAAACTTCGGGAGCCTTGGCAACAAAGACCTGATCAATTGCTTTACCAAGCTCAGCGATGTTGATCGTTTTCGCAGAAGTCGCGTCGGATCCGCACTTGCAGTCAAAGTCCCAAAAATCCACGCCCTCGGGCATAGCCTTGCGGCGTTCCCGCGCGATGTATTTATTTATGTCCGCTTTCACAAGCTCGACCATTCGATCGGGCTTGTGCTTTGGTGAAGTCAGGAGAAACAGTTTTTTCATAGCTCACTGGATAGCAGGTTATGATCGAATTTTCATTTATTTTGGACCAAAAACGCGAGATAAAATATAAATGGCTTCTTTGCTAAAATCTTTGCCGTTGGATCCGTACAAAATTCGCAGGTCGGAATCGGTGTAGACCTCGCGCAGAGCGCCGGCGCCAAAAACTAAATCCATCACTAGAGTTGATCTCATCATAAGCTCCTCCGAGTATTTTCCACGGAAAAATTGTTTTTTACCACTGGTAACATTAGGATTAGGGTCACCCATGCGTCGCGCCGCGATTTTTTTATTTATTTTAGCCGCACTAACTTCGGTCGGTGTTTTTTTGGACCCGCGAGTAATTGCGGGACAAAATATCTGGATTAAGCCTTTGAAGTTTAGCTTTTCCGTCGGAGTTTTTTTGCTGACTGTCGGTTGGATTGTTCAATATCTTCCTCGGATCATCAGAGTTCGATATTCCATAACCTTTGTCTCGTTGATGGCCGTTGAAATTTTAGCTATTTATATTCAAGCTTTCCGCGGCCGTCCCTCGCACCACAATTTTTCCACCCCGCTGGATGGATTTCTGTATGGGTCCATGGGCTATGCGATAGCGCTAAATACCGTCTTGCTCGCCGCTCTTTGTTATCACATAACAAAAAACACCGAAAAATTACCCGGACCCTATGTTCGCTCGATTCAGTACGGCTTAGTTTTATCCGTCATGGGCAGTTTGGTGGGAGCTATCATGTCGGCAAACCGGAGCCACAGTTTCGGCGGAGCCGACGGCGGTCCCGGCATTCCGTTTTTTAATTGGAGCACGGTTTGGGGAGATCTACGGTTTGCTCATTTTATCGGTCTGCATGGGTTGCAAATTTTATTTGGCCTGGGCTTTTTACTGAGCTTTCATTTTCGGTCGAAAATTAGCGAAGCGCGAAGCCACTTGATTTTGGCCTTCGTGTTTTTGGTTTTATTTGCAGTCACTCTGGCGGCCACAGTCACTGCACTTCAAGGACTGCCCTTTTACTATCCCTTAGAGCTCAATCTGCATACCAATTTCAACGACCCGGTCTTTGGGGAGCTGAAAATAATCGGTGGCGGAAATTTCGTTACGGGAAATTAAACTAAATATTTTTTCACGCCAAATTGCCATGCCGGGGAATTCGGTGGCGTAAAGACTTTGCCGTCCGATAATATAGCTAATCCTGCTGTGATCGACCTCGATATCCCCAAACTTTAAGTCGCGCATATCACGGGGGATGTCAGGAAGTTCTAAGTAGCCGTAGTTCAAATTCACGTGAAACTTGCGTCCCCCCAAATCGACAACTTTTGAACGTTCCGTGGATTTCAACTTCGGGTGCTTGCTCACCGAAACCGACAAGAAAATCAAATTGCGATGGACCGTCTTGAAGTGCTCATAAGTGTGAACCAAAGCATAGGGTGCCAGGGTCAAACTGCGGTTCAAATAAACGGCGGTGCCTTCGATGCGCATTGGGTTTTCCAATTCTAAATCCCGCAGGAACTTATCTAAGGGGATCATTTTTTCGGCCATTCTTAAGGACAGAAGTTTACGTCCCGAATGCCACGTGGTCATGATCGTGAAACCAACGATTCCTACCAAAAGCGGAAACCAGCCACCCTCGAAAATTTTCAGCAGATTGGCTCCCCAAAAAGCCAAATCTATAATTAAGAAAAGTCCGCACAAAGATCCTGCAACCCATCGGCTCCAGCCCCATTTTTCGCGAGCGACCACGTAAAACAAAACCGTGGTGATAACCATCGTCGTAGTCACCGCCAGTCCATACGCCGCAGCTAAATTGCTCGAGGTTTTAAAAGCCAATACCAAACCAATCGCACCCACCATTAAGAAACGGCTCATGTTCTTTACAAAGATTTGTCCCGACTCTTTTTCCGAAGTGTGGGCAATGTGCAGGCGGGGCGCATAATTATGCTGAACGGCTTGCATCGTGATCGAGAAAACGCCGGTAATTAAAGCCTGAGAAGCGATGGTCGTGGCAAGTGCTGCCAGAATCACCAAGGGATAAAGAGCCCAAACCGGGGCCAGTAAAAAAAATGGATTTTCGATGGCCGAGGGTGTTCTCAACAACAGGGCCCCCTGCCCAAAATAATTTAGTGCCAAGCCCGGTAACGCCACCAGAAACCAAGCCTGGGTTATTGGTTTTCGACCAAAGTGCCCCAAGTCCGAATACAAGGCCTCGCCGCCCGTCACCACTAGAAAAACGGATCCCAGCGCGACGAATCCGTACCACATGTTGTTTTGAAAAAACGAAACCATGTAGAGGGGATTGATTGCTTTTAGTATTTCTGGTGTTTGGAAAATGCTGCTTAAACCTAAAATAGCTAAAACGATAAACCACGTTAAAGTGACAGGTCCAAAAATTTTCCCGACCGCGCTGGTTCCATGCTTCTGAATCGAAAAAAGTCCGATCAAAATTCCCACCGTAATCCAAGTCACGTAGGGCGCAAACAAGGGCGTAATTAAACTAAGACCCTCGACGGCACTCAAAATAGAAATCGCCGGCGTAATCATTCCATCGCCGTACAAAAGAGCCGTTCCGAACAAACCAAGCAGGATCAGAAATTTTCTTTTTCGAGGATAATTTCCAGGATCTTCTTCAAGATCTTCATTTGATCCCGTGGGTGTAATCAGGGAAGTAAGGGCCAAAATTCCCCCTTCGCCCTTGTCGTCGGCCCGCAGGATAAAACCCAAATATTTAAAAGATATTACAAGCGTCAGTGACCAAAATATCAGTGACAACAACCCCATGACGTTTTGCGGATCGGCCAACATATGATGACCAGGATGAAAGGCCTCTTTGAGAGCGTAAAGCGGACTGGTTCCGATGTCCCCGTAGACAACGCCCAGGGCCGCAAGTGCGAGTACGTATTTGTAGGCTGGTGTGTTTGAATTTGTTTGGGACAATTTGTTTCCTCGTGGCCCGATCTTACCTTTGCCAACAGAGCTTATCTACTTTTTTTACCTGTATCCGGAGCAAGAATCTTGGAAAAGTAGTTTACAAACTCACTCGGGCTAGCTAGCAAATAGGCCTCACCAAGCTGTTAAACAAGGAGTTCGCCATGAAGATCAAAGCCGCCGTTGCCTGGGGTCCCAATCAGCCCTTAAAAATTGAGACCATTGATCTGGAGCTGCCTAAAAAGGGTGAAGTGTTGGTAAAGATGGTGGCCACCGGTGTTTGCCACACCGATGCCTACACTCTTTCGGGTGCCGACCCCGAGGGCTTGTTCCCCGTTATCTTAGGCCACGAGGGCGGAGGCATCGTCGAGAAATTGGGCGAAGGGGTCACCAGCCTGAAAGTCGGAGATCACGTGATCCCCCTTTACACGCCGGAATGCCGTGAATGTAAATTCTGTTTATCCGGAAAAACAAATCTTTGCCAACGCATTCGCGCCACCCAAGGACAAGGCCTAATGCCCGACGGAACTTCCAGGTTTTCTAAAGATGGAAAACCAATTTTTCATTACATGGGAACCTCGACGTTTGCGGAATACACGGTGGTTCCCGAAATCTCTCTGGCTAAAATTGACGCCAAAGCCCCCTTGGAAAAAGTTTGTCTGTTGGGCTGCGGGGTAACCACCGGCATCGGTGCAGTTCTTAATACGGCCAAAGTAGAAGCCGGAGCCACCGTTGCGGTCTTTGGTTTGGGCGGAATTGGATTGTCTGTTATTCAGGGCGCAAAACTGGCTAAAGCGTCTCGCATTATTGGCGTTGATATTAATTCCGACAAAATGGCTATTGCCA
Organism: Bdellovibrio sp.; assembly: GCA_043759945.1. Lineage (GTDB taxonomy): Bacteria > Bdellovibrionota > Bdellovibrionia > Bdellovibrionales > Bdellovibrionaceae > JAYUPS01. The sequence goes on along the minus strand of JAYUPS010000170.1, from coordinate 1,445 downwards.
AAGCTTTCGGCGCCACCGATTTCGTCAATCCCAAAGAACACACCAAACCGGTCGAACAAGTGATTGTTGAGATGACTGATGGCGGAGTGGATTACTCATTTGAGTGCGTTGGTAACACCAAACTGATGCGCGCAGCGCTTGAGTGCTGTCACAAGGGCTGGGGCGAATCAATCATCATCGGAGTTGCGGGCGCAGGCCAGGAAATCTCGACTCGTCCCTTTCAATTGGTGACGGGCCGAGTGTGGAGAGGCTCTGCCTTTGGCGGAGTCAAAGGTCGCACGGAATTGCCGGGTTATGTGGACCGCTACATGTCGGGAACGATTAACATCAATGACTTGGTAACCGGCGAATGTTCTTTGGACGAAATTAACCAAGCCTTTGCCGACATGCACGCCGGCAAAAGTATACGTACGGTCGTTCGCTTCTAAGGAGTTTTCGTGAAGATACTAAAGTCCCATAAAAATTTTGGCGGTCTTACCCAGTTTTGGGAACATGATTCGCTCGTAACCAAAACGAAAATGAAATTTTCCACTTTTACTCCTGCTGGTGAAATCAAAGGCGCCATGGTTTGGCTTTCGGGCCTGACTTGCACCGACGAGAATTTCATTACCAAAGCAGGCGCACAAAAATATTTGAGTGATGCCGGGATGATGGTGCTTTGTCCCGACACCTCGCCCCGGGGCTTGGATCTACCAAATGAACACGAATCTTATGATTTCGGTTCGGGAGCTGGGTTTTATGTGAACGCGACCACCCCGGGCTACAAAGATCACTATAAAATGTATGACTACGTGGTGACCGAGATCTATTCGATTCTGCAAACAGAATTTAAGGCGGGTGAAAATATCGCCCTGAGCGGACATTCGATGGGCGGTCACGGAGCTTTGGTGATTGGGCTTCGGGAACCTAAATTTAAAAGTGTTTCGGCTTTTGCTCCGATCACAAATCCCAGTCGCGTTCCGTGGGGCACCAAGGCCTTGGCGGGTTATTTGGGACAGGATCAAAGCCAATGGTCTTCCTATGATGCGTGCGAGCTTGTTAAAAGTGGACGCCGCCATGCAAAGTCGATTTTAATTGATCAGGGAAGCTCAGATGAGTTTCTTGAAAAACAACTGACACCGCAGGTCTTTCAAAATGTTTGCGAAACCGCAAAACAGCCAGTGGCATTGCGTCTTCAAGAGGGTTACGATCACAGCTATTATTTTATGGCTTCATTTATCGAAGACCACATTAAATTCCATGCGAAAAATTTGGGCTTCAGTCAGTAATAATCAATTCAATAAAGTTGATGGAGGCATCGAGCTTCCCTATTTCATGACCAGAGCGGCAAAGCTAAAAATTAACTTTTCAATCTCGGTTTCCTGCGGAACTCTAGGGCGCGACCAAAAACAATAACCTCTTGGTCATCGAAGGAGCTCTCATGTCTGAAAGCGAAAGCCCGGTCA
>JAYUPS010000169.1:0-9536 GCA_043759945.1 Bdellovibrio sp. | reverse complement strand
CTGTGAAAGCTAAAACACCCACCAAAATTCGAGATAGTCGCTTGTTCATAAAATTGCCTCCGACTGTCACTAAGGCAATTGCGAGACCGCTCTATTGGAATTAAATAGATATTGATTGTCTCAACTCGGGACGAATCTCCAAAGTGACAAATTTGGATTTACAGGAGCGGCGCAAACTTGTTAACGGTCCAGTAAAAAACGCGTTAGGGTTTGGACGGTTTGCCCGTTGCCGCCCGATCCCTGCAGTGCGCCCGTCGCTTTGTCGGTCCAGCCGTAGATATCGAAATGCGCCCAAGACTTGCGAGCGACAAATTTTTCTAAAAACAGCGCCGCCGTGATCGGCCCGCCCCAACCATCCACCGCATTCACCATATCGGCAAACGGCGTGGCAAAACTGGCCGTGTAGCGCGAGTACAATGGCATACGCCAGCTGAGCTCCCCACAGGCCTGTCCGGCTTTCAGGAGCTGGCCCGCGAGCTTATCATCGTTCGAAAAGAGCCCTGAGATTTCTAGGCCCAAAGCCGTTTTAATTGCTCCCGTAAGTGTGGCTACATTGATTACCAGCTCGGGTTCGTCCTTGCCTTTTTGGGTGACGGCCACGTCCAACGCGTCGGCCAGTACCAAACGTCCTTCGGCATCGGTGTTGTGGATCTCGACACTTTGCCCGCTGCGGGAAATTAAAACATCGCTGGGCCTAAAGGCCTTGGCGTCGATGCTATTTTCAGCCATCGCCAAATACAAATCCACGGGATGGGGATAGTTGGCTTCAGAAAGCCACCAAGCAATGCCCACAATGGCTGCGGACCCACCCATATCTTTTTTCATCAAGCGCATGCCCGAGGATGGTTTTATATCTAAGCCGCCGGTATCAAAGGTCACACCCTTGCCAACCAAGGCCACGGGTTTTCTGGAACTTTTGGGTCGATACCGAAAGTGCACCAAACAGGGGGGACTGTCGGATCCCTGGCCCACACCCAGAAGCAGTCCCATTTTTTCTTTTTCAAGACGTTTCACATCCCAAACTTCGACCTTCATGTTTTTGCGGCCCTTGAATTCTTTTTGGGCAAATTCGCCGACACTTTGGGGATGTAAGATATTCGGCGGCAGGTTCACCAAGTGCCGCGCCAAATTTGTCGCGCGCCCCAGGGCCTGAGCTTGGTGCAGGATTTTCTTTTCTATTTTTAAGGCAATTTTTAATTCTTTTTTCGGCGCCTTAAAATAATTTTCTTTGAAGTTGTAGCCGGCCATTTCCCAACCGACCAAAAGCCCGGTGGTCTGTTCGGAATTTAAGCCCACCAATTCCACCGCCACCGATTTTACCGCGGCGGATTTAAAAAGCGACCACAGAACGCCGCCCTGGTCACGAAACCAACCATGAGGGGACTCTTCGAGCGCACCCGCATGGGAAAAAGGGCCTTCGGGCTCCCGGCGAAACAAAATCCACATGGGACCCTCGCTGGTCGGAATCGTCAGCAGATCTTTGGGTCCGCCCTCCAAAATAGATTTCTTTGAATAGGCGTTGGCAAATTTCTGGACCAGCTCCGCCCACTTTTTTTTCTGATTTCCTGATAAAATGTACGCGCGACCCTCGCAGGCAACGTCTTGGGGAACTAGCATGGCTTCTAGAACAGAACTGGGGAGCTGAATCATCTTTGACTCCTAATGACTAGATTCTTGAACCACTTCTTCGGCCTGCAGGTTTTCCCCCTGCCGGTAGCGATCGAGCAAACTGGGATCATTCGTCGGAAACGAAAATAAAAGAGAATGCACTTTGGTTCCGGGATCCTCTTGCGTGACCGCGATGTAGTTCAATTCAGGAATTCCCACGTCAGGAAATTCTTTGATGAAGGTGACAATTTCATTGCCGGCCAAATCGGTGTGCTTCCAAATCTCGTCGGCGCTTTCAATTGTTTCTTCGCGGAATTGCTCTCCCATCGAGGGGAAATCTTCGTGGGGAATGTCTTTGTCGCCGCGGACTTTGAGCATCGAGATGAAAAGTCCCATGGCCAAAGGGTCGCCCTCGCTCAAAGAATCTCCGTCGAGCGCCCCAAAACCAACTTCTTCGAAGGCCCGGTCATAAACCAATTCCCCGCGCCGATACCGCGCGACCAGCTCCAAATCTTTGGTGAAAAAATGCAAAAAGATAAACGTCGGCTCGTCTTCCGAGCTGACATAGGTGATCGTCACGTGAAAAGCATCGAGCTCTTCAATGGGGCGCAGAAAATGAAAAATTGGAAATTCAGTAAATGTTTTTGGATCGTGCCAAATTTCTTGGGGTTCTTCCAAAGAAAGCTCAAGTTCGTCTTCGATCGAGAAATCAGGGTGCGCGTTAATTTCGGCTTCCATGGATTCCCCGGCCGCAAACTTATCAAATTCTTTTTCCAGAAAATCGATCTGCGGCTGAAAGAACTCAAAAAGATCTTTCTCGTTTTTAAAGACCAGATTGGCTTTGCGATCGATCACAATCTCGACGTGTTTGCTTTTGGCCCGAAGACCGAGGCCTTTTTTCTTGAGAGCTTTAGGTTTTTTGGAGCGAACGCGGCTCCGATTTGAAGAGGTCATCGGGAATAACAATCGGCTCGACCTGTGCACCAGACAAGACAAATCATTGATGAGGCAAGTCATTAGAAAGCCCTTGCAAAACTAGAGCTGGAAACCCACCATTTAAGAGAGGATAGCAGCTACTTCGTACAATTTTTCGCAAGGAGGCGATTTTGTCGGAAGCCAACTCCCCCCCAGGGAATTCGCCAGAAAACCCGCAAAGCCCCGCCCAGAGGCTCTCGCAAGACATTAAAGAAAAAGGATTGGAAAAAATGGAAGCCCTGCTTAAGCAGTCAGCTCTCGGAATCCATGTCCTGTTTGACAACCAAACGATTGCTCGCGCGATGGGCAAAAAGCACGACGATCGCGATTTCCTGGACTTCAATAAGATGAAGCGCATCCAAGACATCATGACTGAGCTCGTCACAAAGTCGAACTACTACGACAAAGTGGCCTACCTGGACGCGTTGGACGAAAGCTCTTTCGATATGTTGGTTCGCACTTATTTCCACATCGTCGAAAACACAGTTCGTTCCACTAGCGAACATTCTCACTAGTCGCTACGGGCTTAGAGATTAATTTGGGATCCGGGCATATCGGTTGCTCGTCCGTTCTTCCCCGACACATCCAGGTTCGCGTGTATTGCACCACTTCATCTTCGCGCACAATGTAATAGCCGTAATACTGCAAGGGATCCAAAGTCGAAAGAACCAACCGGAATTGTTTGGGATCGGGTTTTCCTTGAGCGTCTTTTTTGGAAATCATCAATTCGAATGCGCGGTACTCGGCCAACGCCGGGGACACCGACAGGGAAACTCCCAAAGCGATCGAAATAGAAATCACCGCAGCCTTCATTCCCGTCTTATCGGCGTTTTTTCATCGTCACTGCCCAGGACCTAAGGCAAGATTCCCGCAGTCTTGGACTCTCTCACTGCGGCTCATTTTGATACAATTTAGGACATGGCAGACCGCGTTTCCGCTCGCAATCAAGGCGCTCAAGATCTGGCCGACATCCAGACTGAAAACGCGCGCAAGAAAAAAGAATTGGCCGCCGCTAAGAAGCGGGAGCTCAAAGACACCCAAGAATATTACGCCGATCGCATCGAAAACGAAAAAGATCGTGGGGATGCGGCCGTCAACCACATCCGCAAGCGAAATTCCAAAGAAATCAAATCGCTCAATCAGGAACTCGAACAACACAAACAGGGTTTGGACGAACGGGCTTCGGAATTAAACCAACGGGAAAATGAACGTCAGAAAAAAATGATGGAGTCTTCACGCGGCGCCAGCGACGACTTTCAGGTCCGCCGCAACAAGGTCGAAGAAAAAGCCCGCACCGAATACGAGACCCAAATTCAAACGATCAACAAAGAGCGCTCTGAAACCAACGAAAAAATTGCCAAAGAGCGCGCCAAAATCCAAGAAACTTACAACAAGCAGACAACCGAAACCCGCCAGGAGCGCGAAAAGCGCATGGTCCAGGAAAAAGAGCGCGCCAAAGCGGATATCGAACGCACTCGCACCGAAAGCATTCAACGGCGCGAGCAGGAACAACTGCGGGGCGAACAGATTCGCTCACAAACCAAACAAAAAGTGGACGCCGAAGTCGAACAACAAAGGGCCCGCGGCGAATCGAAACTGGAGCGCATCGATCAAGAGAACAATCAACGGGTTGAACAAGCCAAACTTCGTGGCGATTCCCAGCAGCAGGCTTTGCTCAAGGGCTACGGCAAACAGATCGAGACCAATAAAAAAGTCGGCGAAGATCGCCTGCAGGAAACTCAAAATAAGAATGAACGCCAGCTTAAAAAAGTCGAAGCGCAAAACCAGAATGACATTCAAACGGAACAACAACAGTACACCGCGCGCAAACAAGAAATGGCGGATGATTTTCAGCGAACTTCCCAGCACAATCAAGAAGCCTACAAAAAAACTTTGCAGCGTCAGAACGATGAATTTCAATCCGTGTATAAAAAAACCGGAGCCGCGCAAGCGGACTCTCTACGAATTCAGGAACGCCAATTTAATCGTCGCCTGATCGATCTGAAGGCCGACTTGGCCAACAAAGTCGAGCGCTACACCGAACGCAAGGACGATCCGTTCTACAAACTGCAGGAGCCGGATTCGCGCGTGCGCGAAACTCCGAGCAGCTACATTTTAGAGACTCGTATTCCGCAGCACGAACGCAACAACATCAAAGTCAAAGTGCAGGACGACAAGGCCATCATTAGCGGCACCCGCTCATTCGTCGACAAAGTGGACGAGGGCGATCGGGCCCTTTCTACAAATTCGTTCCAAACTTACAAAGAAGAATACCGCTTCGAGAAACCCGTCGCGGCCAAAGCCATCATCCAAGAACGTGACGGCGATTATCTGAAAGTGATCATCCCAAAAATGGGTTCACTTAATATTAAGGGGTAGCATAATCAGAGCTTCATCAAATACTTAACTTCTCTCATCATGAAACTTAAGCGCGACTGCATCTCTTCGACGTGCGCTAAATTTTGCTCCACGCTTTCCAGCAAATCAATTTCGCGAACCGGTACTTCGGCCATTTCGTGATAAGCCGCCGTCGGAGTCCACGCCACAAAGTCCGTGTTGCGATCCAACGCCGGATTCATGCGGATCACATTCGTCATTCTTTCTTCGTGTTTCATACGCACTCCTGTTGTTAAACTGATCACAAGTCCTAAGTCGGGCTCCATTTAAAATTGTAAGTACTCTCGTACTGCAATCACAACTTAAATTGCCTGACATGAATTTATGACATTACTAACCATTTCCTGTACTTAGAGCTTCGGCTCTAATTAATATTCGCAAGCCAAAGTCTGCCTGTCCGTTATCGCGATCTCGTTCCTGGATATATTCGAGGCCAGGTAAGTGGCCATCACGCTGCCGCCAGAATCTTTATGTTTCAGCCCTAACGCGTGCCCTATCTCGTGCACAAAAAGGCTCGGAAGGTGCACGTCGAACCCATTTTGCGGCTCGTCTGAGTAAAAGCGAAAATTCTTCGAGTTTAATCGAATATCAAATTCTTTGATTTGATCGCCAACCCAGTAGACCGAAGTCCGCGCTTGTTCCGCGTGTTTAGCCTCTTCCCATTCCTGCAAATTATAAATCACATTCACTCCGTCTTGACGGGGGGTCAATGGACCCTTGGCAGACCAATTCACGACTTGAAACATTTTTTTGCCCACCACGCGCTCCCAGTTTTCTAAAGAAGCCGCAAGGCTTGCGTGAAATTCCACAGGAACCGATTCGTGGACTTGAAGTAAAATAGGATAGCGGCCCTTCCAAGAAATGCGCTCTCCGTAAACGTTCTGCACAAAGCCGCAGTCGTCTTGAGATTTGTATTGGGGTTGAAAGGCCTCGAAGAATTTGTTGGGGGCACAGGCGGAAAGCAACAACATGCTTAAGATCAGGGTCAGTCTGTATTTAAAGAATTGTGATCGCATGTTGTCCTCTGCCAATCTGTATCGCAATTCAACGGCCCCGCCGCCGGCTTCCAATAAGGCTCCAGAACTGTTGAGCTATTCCAAGAAATTCTTTATTTATGGGATTAAGGAAAATGTATGAAAATGAGACTGTTTTGATCAGTTCTTAATCCGGTTAATATCTAAGTTGCTGATATGACCACGAAATAAATATGTTTAGAAATGAGACACCCTAAGGCGCGGACCTGGCGATGCGCTGCAGATTTTTAGTGTCAAAAAGTTCGACGGTTTTGGCACGGCCGTTGCTAATACTAAGGTCATGCAGCCTGTCCACTTCGGTGGGCAGACACCGCAGAAGACCTGGCTCCCCACAGCTCGTGGAACCTAGAGCCGCCAAATCCTACCTACACTACCTATCATCACTGGAGCGGAGAAGACGAAAACCTCCTCCCCTCCAGCCTGCTTTTTTATTGATACTTATAAAGTCCAATCAAAATTTTTATGCGTCCCTGGAAGTCAAAAATTTTGTTATGATTCTTAGATGGGGAAATTTTCACAAACCAAGTTTTTTGTCCTGGTCCTATTTTCCACGCTGCTTGTTTTGCCTTCATTTGGCGTCGCACAGACTTCACGAAAGATAATCCGCAGCGAACCCAATTCCAGCAATACTTTGAGCGGATCCAATGTCCCGGTGCCCGAAGCTATCATCAAAGGCGGCGTGGTTGTTGTTCGCGGCGCCAGCGTTTTGGGTTCCGGTGGATCCTTGAATCAAGCGGGATCAACGGGTCGCGCGGCCGGCCCAGGCGCCGCCACGCCGGGGATTGCGGGCTACACTCCATCGGCTGCCAATGCTGGGGGCGCCTCAGCTGGGGGCGCCGCACAACCTGGGGCTGGAGCCGGCGGTGGAGGAAACGGTGGAGGAAGCGGCGGCGGAAGCGCAGCCGGCCAAAGCAAACAAAAACCAAGCCCGTCTCCCTCTCCTTCACCAACCCCGTCCCCGTCCCCGACCCCAACCCCGACACCTGCACCGGCTCCGACCCCTCCTGCCCGCAACGAAGAGGCCAGTTCCCAAGGTTTAGAACAGCTATTTAATGCGGGAAAAGAAAACGAGAGTGAACTTCGCGATTTGCAGGCCGGCGACTGCAATGAACATCAGGCCGCGGTAAAAAAATTAAAATCCGTGAAACTTCCAACGAATCCCGCAGTCAATATCACTCCCGTGCATGTCGAAAAAGAATTTGGAGGACCTCAATCCCAAGTCATGACTTACAAAATCTTTTTCGCCAGCGGGAAAAATTTAAAACAAATGCGCGTGGAAGTTTCTAAAGCCGGAGTATTAACTTTCGTCAAAAAACAGAGCCAGGATCGACAGCTCGAATTTTCCAGGAATGCGAACCAAAAGTTTTCCAAAGGTGATTCGCCGTCGGCCTGCCAATTAAAGCAGGCCATCGAGCCCTATGATTTCGACAATCGCCGCTCACGTCCCTCAAGTGGCAATGGTCGAGAGTAAGATCCTAAGTGGTCTTCATGATCTTGTAGCCAACCCCGCGAACGGTTTCGATGGTGTCACCCATGGAACCCAATTTTTTTCGCAGCGAAGCCATGTGCACGTCAATCGTTCGATCGGTCACGCCCAAATTTCCCAGTGCCCGTTCGCGCAGGCGATCTCGGGTTAACACTTCTCCGACCTGGCAAAGCAGCTCAGCCAAGATTTTAAATTCGGTCAAAGTCAGCGGCAGCTCTCGGCCACCCAAAGTTGCTTCAAAGGCCACCAAATCCACAGACAAATCTTTGATGGTAATATGGGTCTGAGTGGATCGATGCGAGCTTGTGGCCCGCCGAACCAAGGCCTGCACACGCGCGATCACTTCGCGAATGCTGAAGGGTTTGGTAATGTAGTCATCGGCGCCTTCGGAAAACGAATCTACTTTTTCTTGTTCGGTCCCCAGCCCCGTCACCATAATGATTGGCACGTCAGCAAATTCGACCATGGCGCGAATTTCTTTGACCAGCTCTCGACCCGATTTTCCGGGCATACGTTGGTCCATCAGAATAATATTTGGTTTAAAAGTCAGAAGTTCCTGCTGCAGGCCTTCGCCCGAGGAAAGTCCTTTGCTGCGGATTCCGTTTTCTTCCAGTTGGCCGATCAAAAATTCGCGGATCTCTTGTTCGTCTTCCACAACAATGGCCCGAATCATTAGACTGGTCTCGGTACTCATAAAATCACTCCTGTTTCCGCACTGTGAACATGGAGAGATCAGTGCATTAGATTTTTCTTTAACTCTTCTTTCAAATCCATCAGGTCAGGCACTTCTAATTTGTAGCGACGGCCGCAGACCTGACAGGTAATTTCCGTCTCTTTCCCTTCATCGATCATTTCCTGAATCCCGTCCGGACCCAAAGTCGTCAATGCTCTTTTAACACGATCAATGGTGCATGGGCAGACATACCGCACCTCGTGCTCGTGGGGAATCTGCGTAAAAGCAATTCCGGACATCAGGGGTGTCACTAAATCTATTGGTTGCGCACCCTTTAAAATCATTTCAGAGACTGGATCCCTAGCCAAATTAAAATTATTTTGCAACTGATCTACGATGGAATCTTCAACCCCGGGCATGACCTCGATCAAAACGCCACCCGCAGATTGGGGAATTCCAAAAGTGTCGAAATACACGCCCAGTTTGATGAGAGAGCGAATTTGCTGAGACTGATGAAGGTAGTGAGCTAGATCATCGCCCACTTCCCCGGTCACCATCGCCACCGTTCCCTGGTGCGGTTGTTTCTGAAAGGGCTGGTGGCGAGCCACCGTTAAGTTTCCAAATCCCATAGCCTTACCCAGGTTCATGACGTCGGCGGCAACCCCTGATTCAAACTCAGGATTCGGGCAGTAACCCCGCACCATTCCCTCATACGTCGCTTCCGCGTAAATGCTCCCCAAAGGCCCGTTGCCCTTAAATAGAAGCCCTACTTCTTGACCGTCTTTTAAATGGCTGGCCATCAAAAGCGCTCCGGTCATGGCCCGCCCTATACCAAGCGTGGCGAGCAGCTTTGTGTTCTGTAACTTCTGCATGTGTTGCACAACTAAAGTGGTGTCCACGGCAGAGACTCGCAGAGTGAAATCGTTTGACACGAAGCGATGAACTTTTGAGTTCAGAGAGTTTGCCATGGGCGGCCAAAATCTCACCAGGACTTGCTGCTGTCAAGTTGGCTCACCTAGAATCTGCGCAGAATGAAATCTGTTGAGACGGGCAAATACGTTTTTCTTTTTCGCCATGCCGACAAGCAAATGAGCTCAGGCAGCAATCCGGGCCTGTCAAAAGCGGGAAAAAGCCAGGCGGAGAATTTAAAGTATCTCTGTGTAGAAAACAAAATTCCCAGACCTGCAAAAATTTGGATATCTCCGAAAATTCGCACCCTTCAGAGCATGGATCCGCTGGCAAATTATTGCGGCATTGCCTGTGAGGTTCTGCCGGATCTGCAGGAACGGCAGGGTTCAGAAACCTTGGCTTCGTTTGAAGCGCGCATCCAGCGCGTCTTGAACCAAGGGATCTTGGAAAAAGG
>JAYUPS010000168.1:0-3645 GCA_043759945.1 Bdellovibrio sp. | reverse complement strand
GCAAAGCGCGAGTCCGATTTTCACCTTGTAAGTCTTAGTCATATTGAGGAATCGAGTCAGTTCAACCCACTGGTCGGCGGGACTCCGGAAGAAGTTTCGGAGCGCGTCTTTAACGCCTTCGAATTTGAGAATCCTTACTATCGAAGCATTCAGTTTGAAGTTTTCTCTCAAGTCATGCGGGTCTTTGCGGCGCTTAAGATCAAACCAACATTCTTGCGATTGTATCAGGCGATTTCGTCGCCCCGAGGTCTTAAGCACTTATTGAGCGACGTTACGGATCAAGTCCTCAAAGACTGGCTCGCAAACTTCATTGACTCACCAGCATCTGACAGAACGGAAAAAACCAGTGGCTTGACTGCGGCACTTAGCCATTTTGCTTTTGGAGAAACAAGCATCATCTTCAATACCGAAAATCCTGAGATCACGCTTGAGAAAGCACTGGCCGAAAATAAAATAATTTATTTTCAACTCCCTGTTTTGCTGTCGCCATTTCTTGGAAAAGCGACCGGTAAGATGGTCCTTCAATGTTTACAAAGTGCCGTCGCGAATCGGCACCGGAATAAGCAAGCCGAAACTAGATTCTATTCGGTTTTTCTCGATGACTTCACTGAGTATCTCTACCCAGGTTTCGTGTCGGTACTGAATAAATCAAGAAGTGCCAACGTAGGGGTCGTTTTTGCGCACCAGGCTTTGGGTGATATCAAAACTTTAGGCGATGCCATTGCGAATTCAATTCTGACGAATGCGAACATTAAAGTTTTCATGCGCGGCAACGATCCGGAATCGGCAGAATATTTTTCGAGCGTTATCGGTACGGTTAAAACCGTGAAGTACACCGAAAGGACGAAGAAAAGGTTTTTCGCAGCCGAATCGACTGGCGACGCTTCGGCTCGCGAGGTCGAAGAATTTATCTTCCATCCGAACCAATTTAAAAATTCCCTCGGCGTCGGTGAAGCGGTCATGGTGGTTCCGCATGAGGCTGGAAGCAAAGCCGTAAGACTCAAGTTTCAAAAGTTTCCTGATTTGGAGTCGACGGAAGATTTGAAGATCCCGCTTAAATCTATCGCTGAAGGATTGCCCAAACCTCCAGAACCCGAAGCATCCGAATCCTCGCGAGATGAAAAGCCAAGACGAACTGAGCACATAAATCCTTTTGAAAAGGAGGCCTCTTGAAAAAAGAGCAGGCCCAGTTTTGTTACTTTGTTGTGATTCATTTGATTGCCCTAACCCTTGCCTTTATGACGACAGGTTGCGCCACCCAAAATAAAAGTGCGGGTCTTGGCGGCGCCATTGGCGCAGGAACTGGCGCGCTATTAGGAGGAATTGCTGATCCTGGAAATAAAAATGAATATCGAACCCGAAACGTGGTGGTGGGGGCAGCCCTCGGCGGCATGGCCGGTCTGATCGCAGGATCAGTTATTCATGATGAAACAGAAAAACAAAAGAAAGAGGCTTTTCTAAAAGGGCGCGCATCGGCTCCTCACGGCGTAAGCCAGGGAGCCATGCCGTCCTTGAAAAGCCCACAAGTTGAGTCCCGCTGGGTCGAAGGAAAAATCCAAGGTAATCGCTATATCGAAGGACACTTCGAATACCTTATCACCGAGCCGGCCCGGTGGGACGACTCCAAGTGAGACCGCGACAAATTCCTGCCGAGGAAATTAGGTTCGCGGCCAAGATGGGATTTTTGACCAAAGAAATTTGGGATGAGTTCTTTGGAACTGAGTCCAGAAGTTGGCGCTCTCGCCAGTGGCGTGCCCTTATGGAAGAAAAGTTTTTTCTTCCACATCCTTCGGCCATCGCGAAGGATGTCATTGTGCCGAACGCTGGTCACAAAACTGTTCAACAGCTTGTAGGTCATGAGGTATCTACCGCACCATACGCGGGACATATCGGACACGACGAAATCCTCTCAAAGATTTTGATCCGGCTTATGCGAGCAAAGGCGATACGGGACTTCACGAGCGAAGCCGAACTTAAGCGCCGACATCAGGATGATCGGCACTGGAGCAATCGGCAGGAAAAGCTGAAATTCCCGGATGCGATTCTTGATGTAAGCGGCGAAGGTTCTCTCCGCAATATGGCTTTAGAAATTGAGCTGACGGCCAAATGTCAGAAGCGATATCGGAAAATATTCGACACTTATCAGGACCGAAAACAAGTTCAGGCCGTGGTATTCGTGATCAACTCATCTGGCATTTTCAAAGCACTGACAAAGGCGATTAAGGATTCACGCTATCCGGACTGGGCAAAGCCCGTCGGCTTTGGCCGCGTGGACGAGTGGCTCACTGATCCTGAAAACGCGCCGATTCGATTTCGGGAACTAACCACAACGCTCAAAGATCTGAAGGCAAACAGCCATTCGCTGCTGAGAACTTGAAGACGCTAAATCCTTGAAAATTCACGCAACGTTTTAGCAACGTGGTTGCTAAAACTAGGTCGCAGTACTTCGAACGAAGAATTGAAATTCAGATAAGCAATCCAAGAAGATAGACCCACCACCACCCTCGTTTGGCGTCCCTGATCGGCTCCTGACCCCTCCCACTCCACGATGTTACTTGGAAGGGGTCAGGAGCCTATGACTAAAACATCGGGTGGTGGTGGGAATACAGGAGATAGAAATTAAAATGGATAATAGTAGTAATTTAGGAAGAAGAAAAAATCGGGATCAAAAGCTAGAAACTGAAAACTGCGAAACTCGGGATCAACATAGAGTTGTCATTACGAAGGATGCGAATGAAGCGATTGATCTTCTTGTAGCATCGGTGAATGAAGAATTCGAAGCCGGTGAGATCACAAAATCAGACATCGCTAATTATGTCTTTTTAAATTTGCCGAGGTTCATTTTAGAATCAGATATCAAGATACTTAGGGCGCAACATTTTAATCCCAAGAAGGCGCTGACTTCGCTGCTAAAAGGTAAGAACGGAATTCCTGAAGAGCTACAAAAAACGCTTCGTGCAATGTGTGGCATCGGTGACACACCGAAAAAGAAACTTGCGAAGCCAAGCCCCGAGTTATCCACCGTTCCAATTGTGGATAAGCTTATAGCTTCCTAATCGCGCTAGCGCGATCGACCGATTCAATTTTTTGCCGAGGCATATCACGAGTATTCCCTGCCTTGTTTGGCAGGGATTTTCGGAGTAGGATGAATTCTAGAAATATAGGGCCTCAAGGCCCACAGCTCTTTGACAATTTCATATGGTTAAATACGAAAGAGGCGGCGGAGTACCTTAGGTCCACTCCGAAACAAATTCGGAAATGGGTCTATCAAGGCAAGATCAAAGCATACAAACTTCTGGGCAAGAGTCTTCGTTTTAAAAAAACGGACCTTGATCTTCTTTTTAAAGGAGATCACGTATGGGAGTAATTCCTTACAGCAAAGCAGTCGCGCCGGGTGTACGAAAAACGTTTTACATGGTGGTTGTTGAAGCCATCAATCGTTACACAGGAACGCGAGTTCAGAAAAAACGCCGAAGTATTCCGTCTAAACCCAAAGCAGAGCGAATTTATCGCGAGCTTTGGAGTGCGTGTCGCGAAGAAAGACCTGACGGTGCAGGATTCACTCAATGGGGTCCGCTCTTGGAAAGCTACTACGAACATCTTGAAGAAAAAGTTCGTACAGCAAAAAATCCAAATGGGTACAGC
>JAYUPS010000167.1:0-3654 GCA_043759945.1 Bdellovibrio sp. | reverse complement strand
TTCGCGTTTTAACCAGTCAGATGAACGCACTCCAGGGTATCGACAACGAGCGGGCTTTTGCGGTTCAAACAAAGATCGATTCGACTTTGCAAAAGTGGCAAGATAACATTCGACGACTTGGGGCTGTTCCCAAGGGTATCTGGAACGTGGATTTTGATTGCGGGACCGGTTACTATTGCTGGAAATTTCCAGAAAATGAAATTCGGTTTTGGCACGGTTACCAAGATGGTTTTCCGGGCCGGGTTGAAATCGCCCCCTAAAGGAAGAAGCTCATGAGAGTGGCCCTCGCACAAATTAATCCGACTTTGGGTGACTTCGAAAACAACGCCTCAAAAATTATTGAATATTCCTTGCGGGCTCTGGAAAAAAAAACCGATTTGGTTGTTTTTCCTGAAGCGGCGTTGTTGGGATACCATCCCTTTGATCTTTTAGAACGGCCCGAGTTTTTTGCGGAACAAGAAAAAGCATTCAAAGCCCTGGTCAAACAATTGCCAAACGGAATCGCGCTGATCTTTGGTTTGCTGACCAAAAATCCAAACAAAATGGGCCGATCATTCTACAATTCTGCGGTCCTGTTAGAAAAAGGCAAAAAGCCGAAATACTTCCACAAAGAATTGCTTCCCACCGGAGATGTTTTTGACGAGGCCCGCTTTATCGAAGAAGGCCGCTTGGCCGACAACTTTTTCAAATTCAAAGGAAAATCGTTTTTCGTTTCCATCTGCGAGGACATCTGGGGCTGGCCGGATAAAAAAGGACACTCTCATTACAAGTCCAATCCGATGGCAAAAGTTCCTAAGAAAAAAGTCGATTTAATTATTAACCTCAGCGCCTCGCCATTTTTTCCGAACAAGCAAGAGATTCGGAAAGAATTAGTTTACAAAACCAGTCAGCATTTTAAAGCGCCGATGGTGTATTGCAATTTAGTCGGTGCGCAAGATGAGATCATCTTTGATGGCCGGTCCTTCTTGGTCGATAAACACGGAAAAGAAGTGGCTCGCGCGCAGGCTTTCCAAGAGGACCTGATTGTTTTTGACTTAGAAAAACTTCCGACAAAGTTCAACCCGCCAAAGTCGGTCTATGAAGAAGACATTCGTCAGGCGATTGTTTTGGGTCTCCGGGATTATTGCGAAAAAACTGGAATTTCACGGGTTCATCTGGGGCTGAGCGGGGGCATCGATTCAGCTCTGGTTTTATGTTTGGCCGTCGACGCTCTTGGACCAAACAAGGTGAAAGCTTTTTATTTGCCGACCCAGTTTAACGCCGAAGAAAGTCGCAAGGCCGCTCAAGATCTTTGTAAGAACGTGCACGTGCACCTGACCGAAATATCGATTCAAAGCTCGTTTGAGACTGTGAAACAAGTTATTGATCAAGCACTAGCTATCAATGAATTTGGGATAGTTCATGAAAATCTGCAGTCTCGTTTGCGCGGCATGTTTTTAATGGCGCATTCGAATTTGGCAGGCTCATTGCTGCTGGCCTGTTCTAACAAATCCGAGTTGGCGGCAGGTTATGCCACTTTGTACGGGGATCTTTGTGGTGGTGTTTTGCCTATCGGAGATTTAACTAAGCAAGAAGTTATAAAACTATCCCTTCATTACAATCGTGAAAGAGTCTTGATTCCCAAATTTATTATTGATCGGCCGCCGTCTGCGGAACTTCGACCCAACCAAAAAGACGAAGACAGCCTGCCCGCTTATGACAAACTTGATGCTTCGGTCAAAGATCTGGTGCAGGACAATAAGTCGATGAAAAACCCGACTGACAAATGGCTCATGCAAGCACTCTTTAAATCAGAATTTAAACGCTGGCAGGCGGCACCCATTTTAAAGGTTTCAAAACACTCGTTTGGCCGGGGACGTCGATGGCCGGTGGCGCACAAACTAAAAATTTAGAACAAACTCATCAGGTCGAGCTGTTTGGGCTTTCGCTCAATCACAGGAAAAAAGAACGCCGGTTTTCCCGTCAGTGTAATTAGATTTTCTAAAGCCGGTGCTTGGCCGCCCACAGAAATACGCTTCACAAGCTCCAAGAATAATTGACCACACGCCGAGGCATCATCTTCCGCTCGGTGCGCAGTTCCCATCGTAATTTTCACGTGTTGCACCAGGGTCCCAAGTTTATAATTGGAAAGACCAGGAAAAACCTTACGGGCTATGGGCAGCGTATCTAAAACCAACCCACGCGGTGTCGCAAATTCAAACTTTCTGTAATCTGACAATAAAAACTGCGCATCGAAGTTCGCATTGTGCGCAACCAAAGGATCATCTCCACAAAACTGGGTGAAGCTTTCCAAAAGGGTGTCGATTTTAGGTTTGCCCTTGACCATCTCGTCAAAAATTCCATTTACCGCCGAAGCGCCTTTAGGAATAGTGATTTGGGGATCCACCAAAGTTGAATAAAGCGCTTCGGGCTCCCCATTGATAAAGCGAACGGCCCCGATTTCAACAATTTGATCGACGCCGGGAACTGTGCCTGTTGTTTCTAAGTCAAATGCGATAAATCTAATGCTCATGCGGTAAATACATCACAGTCCAAGGATTACTTACAAATGGAAAAGTCCGTACCAATTAAATTTCGCATCGAGGACAAAATTGTCCAAGCGAGTCAGGGGACTTCGACGCTCGAAGCCTTGGTGGCGGCTGGTTTCCCGATCGATCACAGTTGCGGTGGATTCGGTACCTGCGGAACTTGTCGGGTCATTGTCACTCAAAATTTGAAAGCGTTAGCCCCAAGAAATGAGATTGAATCTGAAATGGCGATGGACCGCAGTTTTTTGCCCCAGGAGAGATTGTGTTGTCAAATGACTCCAATTGAGGGGCTGGTGCTTTACAGGCCTGATCGGGTACCAATAAAAAAAGGATTTGAATAAATCCAAGTAATCCATTTCTTAGCGTCTGGTAAAGGGAATACGGGACTAACCCGCACAATGATCCTGTAGGTTCCAGGTTCTTTAATCTCAAAATCTAAATTCGGACTGTTTTCAGTTTTTTCACGTTGTCCGTTTTTCATCAGGACAATTTCGTAAAAAGCTTCGGGAGCCCGACCCAGACGGGCTTGAAGTTTCAGGCCAGGCTTCAATGCTAGTCTTGAGCCCATCAAGTGGACCTTTTCGCCCTCGGTAACGACGGTATTGAAGCCTTTGGGATTTCCCAGTAGATCCACTGAAAAATAAAATTGACCTGCTTTGAGGGCCTTTACAATTTTAGAACGGTCTTTTTGATAATTGCCGGTTAATTCAGACTGCAAAATCACGTGATTTCCAACCACCTCGAGTGACTTTTGATAGCTCGGAAATTTGACCAAGTAATCCGCCAGGGGTACCGCCCGTGCCGAAGCGTTTGCGCCCGCAAAACCAAAAAATGATCGCTCTCCAGAAATTTTATCCCATAAAGAAATCTCCTCGTGCGGCTCTCTGAATAACCGCAAAAAAGCATAACGTGAGTTAAAAAAGTAAAACAAGGAACTCCACAGGACATCAAATTTTGAATTTCCCCAGGCTTTGCTGGCCATAGCTTTTGGATTTAAAATCTCGAGCCCGGCCAGACCGGTGGGATAGGGACCGGTCCACGTCGATCCACCCCGATCAAAGGGATGGGCGTGAATGGCCAGGCCATCGCGCGACAATGTTGTCGGTTGGGATAAGATATCAGTCAT
>JAYUPS010000166.1:0-3656 GCA_043759945.1 Bdellovibrio sp. | reverse complement strand
GTCGGGAAGGCGCAAGTGATTCATGTCTCCTTGGTCCACGCGGGTCAGGCCTTGACCGACCAGTTTTTCAATTTT
Organism: Bdellovibrio sp.; assembly: GCA_043759945.1. Classification (GTDB taxonomy): domain Bacteria; phylum Bdellovibrionota; class Bdellovibrionia; order Bdellovibrionales; family Bdellovibrionaceae; genus JAYUPS01. The sequence continues at coordinate 3,581 of JAYUPS010000166.1, read as the reverse complement.
TTCCAATTTCCAAGAGGGGGAGCTGGGAATGTTCAGCCAAACTTTTTCGCCGGTAACACCCTGGACCTGATACCAGTCCGGATCTTTGATTTCAAAAACCGCAAACCCTCTTTCCTCGTAGGCTACTTCCGTGTTGAGATAAGAATTGAATGAATGTCTGTCGATATTTTTCAAAGGCTTACTTTTCAAGTCCGGTTTTTCATAGGCCGGTATTTTTAGCGATTCTCCATCGGGACAAGGACTTTCCTGAGCCGGCCAAGTCCAACAACTGAGCGCACCACCTAAAACCAAGAATGCAATTTCGTGAACCGGTGTCATGGATCAACTGTGGACCTACTTTGAGACAATGTAAAACACCTGTGTCTATTTTTAACACCCCGGACTTTAGGCCGATGAAATGATCGTCGGCGTTTCATTTCGAGCTACCAAAACCCTAAAATAAAATCTTTGTGTACAGCGTATACCTATTAAGTATACGCTGTACACATGAACAATCAATCTAGCAAAACATCCAGCTCTTCCCGCATCATTATTTTCCTGACGGTGGCGTTAACGCTTCTGGGGATCACCAGTTTCCTGACGATGCCCCGGGAGGAAGATCCCCGCATCAAAAGACGTAATGCGGTCACCACTTTGATCTTGCCCGGAGCTGGGCCTGAAAAGATCGAACGTATGGTGGTGCGGCCCCTCGAAGATGAGTTACTTAAAGTCGAAGAGCTCAAAGAAATCGAAACAGAAATTCGCCTGAACGTGGCGATACTTAAATTAGAGCTCAAAGACAACGTGAGCGATTTTTCTTTAGCCTGGCGCGAGGTCGAAGACGCCATCGAACGGTCCATTCCGAAGCTGCCCACAGATATCAATAAGCCACTTCTGGATTTTGGTGTTGTGGATGTGGAATCCGTTGTCGTTGCGGTGACAGGTTCCGACGACCGGGTTGTCCTCATCGATGCGGCAAAAAAACTTCGTGACCGGCTCTTGCGGCATCCTGAAGTGGCCGAAATTAAGCTGTTTGGAGTTCCCGATCTTGAAGTTCTGGTTTTGGTTGATCAGCTAGAAATGCAAGCCCGGGGAATCTCTGTGGGCCAACTGTTAAAGGGCATCCAAGAAAATAACACGGCAAAGTCCGGGGGGCTTTTGGTTGATGGCTCCGAGCGTGTTTTACTGAATCAGGACAATGATTTTTCGGGGCTCAACCAACTGAAAAAAATAAAATTTGAAACGGGACGCTTAAGCAATGTCGAGCTCGGAAGTTTTTCCGGCGCCACGCGAACAACAGTGAGCCCGCCAAGCTCGCTTTTTCGCTGGAAAGGCAAAACAGCCGTCGGAGTTGGATTAATCCCAAAAAGAGGGCTCAACATCGAGCAGTTCGGTGAGAAGCTCGCCAAAGAGATTCAAGCTGCGGGGGCTTCCGTTGAGCCATTAAAAATAGAAATGGTGGCCTTCCAGCCGCAAAGAACTAAAGAGCGAATTGATGATCTTCTGATTTCTCTGCTTTCAGGCATGGTCCTGATTGCGATATTTTTAAGCCTGACCACCAGTGGGGCAACCGCTTTGATCGTGAGTGCTTGTGTGCCGATCATTAGCTTGATTGGTCTTTTCATTTACTTTTTAACGGGCGGGATTCTTCATCAAATTTCAATTGCGGCTTTTGTGATCTCGATCGGGCAATTTATCGACAACATTATTGTCGTGGTTGATTTGATCCAAACCAAAATTCGAAACGGAAGCTCGCCTAAAGCTGCCGCAAAAGAGGCCTCGCTCGAACTGCGATCCCCAATGGCCTATGCGACGGCGACTGGGATTTGCGCTTTTCTGCCGATGCTTTCCGCCCAAGGCTCTCCCGCGGACTTTATTTTCTCTCTACCGCTGGTGGCCGTCATCACTTTAGTGACCAGTTATTTTGTTGCGATTTTCTTTACTCCGCTAATGACCAGCCGTTTGATCGGCTTTGAGAAATCTGAGAATAAACCATTCATTCAGCTTCCGTTTGGGGCTTTAGAGTGGGGATTTTCAAAAATCGCTTTGGGGCCGCTCTGGCGGGTACTTGTGATTGTACTGATGATCACGGCGGTGAGCGCTTTGGGATTTTTTAATGTTGAGCGCGAGTTTTTTCCAGAATCCGACAGAAATGAATTTCTTTTTGCGGTGGAATTAAATTCCAGCGCGGACATTGGTGCGACCGATAAGATGCTCATCGAAATTGAAACCCTTTTTGGTCAGGATCCAAGGGTGCAAAGTCTGGCGGCTTTTGTGGGCGGGGACATTCCACGATTTTATTACAATTTGCCAAATCCCAAGTCAGCGCCACAGTCCGGCCAGATTCTGGTCACCACCAACACAGTGTCCGAGGTAAAAACTTTAGGAATGGAGATGGAAGAAACCTTTCAGAAGCGTTACCCGGAGCATAGTTTCACGGCGCAGTTTCTGCAGCAGGGCCCGCCCATCAACGCAAAAGTTGAATTGAATATTTTTGCGGGTAGTGCCGACCGACGACAAAAACTCAGCGACCAGGTCGGCCAGTTTTTGCAAAAAGACGACCGGATCCGTTCAGTGCGCAAAGATGATTTTACGGGCCTAAAACAAATTGATTTTTTGGCGGATGAAGAGGGGCTCGCCGACATTGGGCTTTCACGTCGGGATCTTAATGACGTTCTGGCATTTCATAGTTCAGGGGTTCCGGTCAGTGTCTATCGGTTTGACCGCGATATTATTCCCATTCGCGTGCGCGCTAGTGATGCGTTGTACCGAACAAGCGAAAGCCTAAAACAAGTGCCAGTGCTGCGGGGCCGCGACCGAGATTTTAACCTTGGAGATTTAGCGGTCTTTAAACCGATTTCTGGTCCGCCCATTCTGCGCCATGAAAATGGACAAATCTTTTCTCGCGTCCTTGCCGATCTAAGACCAGGTTTTACTTTTGATCGTGTTTTAAAAAATCTGCGCGTGGACCTTGCGAGCGTTCAACTGCAAGAGGGCGAGCGGATCGATCTGGGTGGGGATTCCAAAGGAGCCGGCGAGGCCAATGATTCGATTCTAAAAGTGGTGCCTCCGGCGATGGTTTTATTAATTTTGTTTTTATTGATCGAGTTTCGTTCTTACCGGAAAGTTTTGATCGCGACTTTGGCGTTGCCGGTGACTTTGCTCGGCGTTTTCCCCGGGCTTTGGGTGGGCGGGGCTCCGTTTGGTTTTATGTCACTTCTTGGGATTTTGGCGCTGGTGGGAATCGCAATAAATAACATAATACTTTTGCTCGAGGCCATGGACTCTGCAAACAGTTTGCAGACCGCAATTGCGATGCGCCTGCGCGCGATCGTGCTGACCACAATTTTGACTTTGTTGGGACTAATTCCCTTGGCCCTGTCGTCATCAAGTCTTTGGCCGCCGCTGGCGTGGACGATGATTTCAGGCTTGCTGACGGGCACTGTCGCAACGCTCATTGTGGTGCCGGCCCTGTACCGTCTGTTTTTTTCTAAAGCGGCCGTGCTGGGTGTTCTTTTGTTAATCCCCACTTTTTCTCTATGGCCCCAAAGCGTTCAAGCCTTGCCTTTCGAAATCACTTTAACTTTGCAGGAAATTTTAGC
>JAYUPS010000165.1:0-9629 GCA_043759945.1 Bdellovibrio sp. | reverse complement strand
TCACCCGTGCGCCACTAGTACTCGTATTGCTACTTTCCTCGTTCGACTTGCATGTATTAGGCACGCCGCCAGCGTTTGTTCTGAGCCAGAATCAAACTCTCCAGTTAAATTCTGTATACTCAAAAGAAGCGCTTTAAAAATCTGTTGTTCACAAACATTAAATCATCTTTTGGGTTGTCTATTCGACAAAATTAAAACGACTCAAATTTCACTAGCTATTCAGTTTTCAAAGAGCAAAGTAACGAGAGAGACAGTGGTTTAAGGTGAATCGATCTTTCCGTCAATAGTCTTTTTTAATTTTTAACTAAGAGTTTTAAGAATGGGTTTTTGCCGACAAATCTGGCAGAAAAAGCAGTGAAAGTCCGCCTCTAAGACGGCATTATACTTCCCGTACTAAGTTATAAGATAACGAATTCTTTAGTTATTTCGACATTTGCAAAAGCCTAAGAGAAAATATCAAAGCCAATTGAAAAGAACTCTCACTGCGGGTCAGAGTGCGAAAGCTCGATTCATTTTTTCATAAAATTCTAGAGGGGCATTTTCGAGCCTCTGCAAAATTGCGTAAAAGGTGGTCGCTGGATCAATACCGGCGTCGCGAGCTTGAAACAACTCCTGAGTCTTTAAACTCAAACTAAGGTTCAATGAAATAAATGAAAATACCTGGCCGTCTTAATTCAAGACGAAGAAGCCACTCACTACTGATTTTAAAACAAGCTCGCGATGAAGCTCTTTTGTTCGGCGACCTATCAAAGAGTAATTATGCGACGGGGGAATGAGTGATTTCACTTAAACATATTCGATTTGTTTTTCTTGGAATTGCATTTCCGCTCTTGGCTTTCCAAAACTATGGTCAGGGTTTTGATCTGGACAACGGTTCCCTGTGGCTCTGGTGGAGACACACCGGCTATCAATCTAGGAATGGGAACGAAGAGCCTGGTGGTCGCCAAAGTAACCAATCTTTGGACGACCGGTTCTTTAGCGGGAGCTCCCGCAATTAGGAATTATCATTCGGCGGTTTGGACTGAATCTGAAATGATTGTTTGGGGCGGTTGTAACGGTACTCAGGCCCTTAGGGACGGCGCCATTTACAATCCCGGCACAAACACCTGGCGCGCGACGAACAACACCAATGCTCCCTCGGCCCGCTATCGGGAACCAGGCTGCGGCGATAAAATGATTTTTGCGGATGGAAAGGTCTCTGTGTAATGGAAGACCTTCACTCAACCCGCAGCCTGTGGATGGTGGAATTTATGAAGTGGCAACGGATTCTTGGTCTGAGTTTTCGGCGACGGGTGGCCCCAACTCAAGGCCCGGCCCTGTTCTTGCGAAGTACAACGATCATCAGTATGTGCTCTTGGCTAACAATCGCCTTGATGGATTTAAATGGAATCTTAGTGACCAGACAATTGAGTGCCGTCAACATGACCGGTGATTACGATGTCTTTGAAAGTAAATGGCGACTTTTGAATGGAAAAACCAACGTACTTTCGACGGGCAATGATGAAAATCCTGCGGGTCAGACGGTCGTTTGGACGGGAAATTCTGCGATTCTTTGGCTTGGAGCAATTGGTCCGATTCTCAATGTTTTCAATTAAAAGTGAATTTTTTTGGAAAAAAAAAGAAGAAGACAGAAAAAGTTGGTGGAGGATACAGGGATCGAACCTGCGACCTTCTGAATGCAAATCAGACGCTCTCCCAGCTGAGCTAATCCCCCAAACATGCGTGACCTGGGTATCTAACAAAATAAACAGGTTGGTCAATCGGAATTCAAAAAAGTCCCAAATCTGCGGAATTAACGGGCTGAAGTTTGAATAGGAGTGGTAAAATCCAGTTGGGGGAAAAGGAACGGCCTACCTTACGACTTACGGAACGAAGCGGCAGTTTAATGGAACGAAACCGCTTTAAGCAGAGGCTTTAACACGCGAAGGGGCCAATCGGCCCAGCCAATTTTTTTCGAAGGTGAGATCGAACCCCGCCATTTCGCCGCCCAATAAAATCGCGTGGTAGACGCGCTTGAGAATTTCGACTTCGTGGTCTTGGGGAATGTCGGAACTGAGATTGTCCTCGATGGCTTCAAGGACACTCAACAGATCCGGTGTCGTAACGACTTTTGGGAGTTTGTTCATATCCAGCCCCAAAACTTGTTTGGGTTTAAATCCAACTAAATTGTCGGTCAAAAGAACTTTCAGGCCCGAATTGAAATTAATTTGGATGAAAGCCTTTCCATCGGCGTCGAAGCGATTGACGACATCCACCATCTGTTCGGTTTTAAAAGTGAAGGATTTCCCGTCGACATCCTGGAAGATCGAAACGGCACCAGCCTCGGACAACGTGGAGCTGAGTCCTCCGCTTTGATCGACGAAGCCTAAAACTTCTTCGAGCATATGTTCTGGGTTTGAATTTGCTGGCATCTCGCTCAACTGGGTCCTCCTGCGAAACTCTCTTACAAAGGAACTATCGACGTAATGAGAAAGAGACTTAAGCATTCTTAAACTGCAAAACCCTTATTCCCAGGTTGAGACAGGGCCTATGAGCCAAAGTTTAAGGCTTGGAACCAAATGGTCTTGGAGTCTCTATTTGGGTCAAAGCCGTCATAGACGTGCACCGGTTCCTGCGATAGAACAAAAAGTGAAAAGGAAATATCCCTTATGTTGATTACCCGGTGGCAAGCCCCTTTGAGACCCTCGAAAGAACAAGTCGGATTGATCTTAAATACCGAAGGCCTGGAAGTGTTCGAAGAGATTTTTCATCCCAATGAAAAAGTGACCGAGCACCGCCATCCATTTACCGAAGTTCGCATCGTGATTGCGGGAGAACTTATTTTTAACGTGGCAGGGAACACCGTTTTGCTTCGTGAAGGCGACCGGATTGAAATCCCGGCAAACACCCGACATTCTCATTCTTGTCAGGGACAAATTCCCTGCGTCTCAATTTTCGGTCAGAAAATCGTCTAGCTTTTCTGATCTGTTTTTCCTCGGATCCAATCCCAGTATTCGACCAGTTTCTTTTCGAAACCTCGGGTTGTGAAATTCAAAAAATGAGCGATATTTATTGGATGAGATGGTCGGTAACTCTGTTTTGAAAACCCATGAGAAGTTTCGTGGGGATTTTCGTAATCTTGACCGCCCATCGCGGTCAGGTAAGACGGTACCCGAAAAGGTCCTTGTTTATCAAAAATCTCTTGGGCCGTTTTAATTCCTTGGTAGGCGGAATTTGATTTGGGAGCGGTCGCTAAAAAGATTGCAGCTTGAGAAAGAATAATCGGAATCTCAGGCATTCCAACAAGTTCGACGGCTTGCGCTGCCGAAACTGCCAGGGTCAAGGCCCGGGGTTCGGCATTGCCGATGTCTTCCGACGCTGAAATCACCATCCGACGAGCAATGAGGCGCGGATCTGTGCCGGTTCGAAGCATCTGGGCCATCCACAATAGGGCCGCTTCGGGATCACTCCCCCGAATGGATTTAATGAAGGCGGAGAGCGTTTCTGCGTGGTCAATAACCGAAAGAGACCGAAAAGCTTCTTCGCCCAAAAGCTCTTGGTAATCCTGAATCTCGAGTTTTTTTCCGTGGACCTGAAACTGCTGAAAGATAAGCTCAAGCCGTGAGAGGGCTTGGCGCAAATCACCGCCCGACTGTTGAACCAGAGATTGTTGCACTTCCCGAGACACCACTTTATCGAGCGAAAAATCCGTCAGCACCCGACGCACCGTTGTTTCCAAAACTTGTTCGATCAGGGCCTCGGGGAGCGGATTCACGCGCAGAACCCGCACACGGCTTAGGATCGCGGGACTTAGATAAGAGCCTGGATTTTCGGTGGTCGCGCCAATCAAATTAAAATCGTATTTTTCAAGTGGGTCCAACAAAACATCTTGCTGGGTGCGCGTCAGGCGATGAATTTCGTCGATAAAAATAAATGTTTTTGTGCCCGCGTCGCGTTTGGCCTGGCGCGCGGCTTCGATTACAAGGCGAACTTCTTTGGTCGAAAAATCCGCCGCGTGGGCTTGGATCCAATGACCTTGGACTTTGTTTTTCAAAATCTGTGCAAGGGTCGTCTTGCCGCTGCCGGGAGCGCCCGTAAAAACGACGTGCGGAAAACTTTTCGTCTCCAACCAGGTTTTAAGGGAGGCTACGGTCTTCGGATGCCCGTAAAATTCAGGCCAATCTGTCGGGCGCATATGCTCGCTAAGAGAATCCATGAGATTCAACTAGCGGATTTAGAAGACTCCATCAAACTGAAAATTAAAAGAAGATCGCCCCTGCATAGGCGTTTCTGGTTTTCCGGGAATCCTAAGAATTCCGTAGATTAAGACGTCGGCACGCCCCGAAAAACGAGCGCGCTTATTCGGGTCCACCGTTCCTAAATCACCAAAAATGTGACCTTGGAGGAATGAAAAAGTTGGTTGGGAGGAATCAATCGAAGAATCTCCATCGATATTGCTGGTCATTAAGCAATTGAGATCCTGGCCCGCGATGGTTTTAGGATCGCCGCTCGCCAGTCCTGCGGAACGTGGATATATTTTTATGTAAATAATTTTCAGCGTGGTGCCCGGAATAAGAACTCCGTTGGCGTCTTTCGGCGGATCCCAAGTGATGCTGAACTTTCCCAAATCGGCGTAGAGGGAATTGACATCATCGGTCGGAGTGGACGAGATCCGAGACTTGCAAGACTGAGCCTTGGCATCGATTAAAATTAAATCCGTGCTGGCGACCGTTAGCTGAATTTCACCCCCGTCTTCGGGGGCCTTGCAGCTAAAAAGCGAAACCATCATCAGCCCAAGCAGAATTCTCATTTTAATACTTTTCATCTACAGCCCCAGTTCAGGGATCGCATTAACGTCCCCTCCATTTTGACTCGGAATGGCCTGACTATCAAGCTGGCCCAGGATTCTGGGCGTTAAAAAAATCAAAAGTTCATTCTTTTTGTCGGTGGTGGCCTGAGACTTAAATAGCCATCCAATAACGGGAAGGCTGGAGATGCCAGGAACCCTTTGTTGCGACTGATCCATATCATTTTGATATATGCCCCCGATAACGGCCGTTTGTCCGTTGCGCACCAAAACGCGAGTGTTTGCCAAACGTCGGTTGGTCTCCCGAGCGCCCGAAGCCAGATCGACAACGGGACCTAAAAATTCGCGTTGAATTCGGACACCCATCAGAACCGCGCCATCGTTGGTGATTTGTGGATTTACTTCGAGCAGTAACTTGACCTCTTTAAATGTCACCGATTGCGTCACGCCCCCACCGGCCGCCACGTTGGAAACTCGGATGGGAACTTCGAGTGATTGTTCTATATTTGCTTTCTCGTTCTGCATCGCCACGATGCGTGGCGAAGAGAGAATTTTTGCTTTTCCTTCACTTTCAAACAGGCGGAGCGTCGCTCCCAAATCGCCGAGAATATCAAAGGTTCCGAGATTGAAATCGAAATTAAAAGTGGACGGAGAAGTGGTGTTTTGACCGATATTTACGTTCCCGTCGAAACCGAGGGGCGTGTTTCGAGCCCCTCCGCCGGTTTGACCGTTAACTCCACGAAGGCCCCAGTTGATACCAAAATATTTCTCAATGTCTTCTTTGGCCTCGACGATTTTTCCTTCGATCAAAACCTGCTGCGGTGGAACGTCGATGCTTTGAATTACTTTGGTAACGCGATCAATGCTTTCTTCAATGTCGGTGACGATCAGAGAAGAGGTTCTCGCGTCGGCCACCACCGAACCTGTTTTGGTGAGCATGGGTTTCACCTGCCCGACCAGATCATCTACTTTGGCATAGTTCACGGAAATCGTTTTTACTTTGGCCACGGCGTTTTGCCGGCGAGAGGCTTGCAGATCCAAAGTCTCTTTTTCTTCGTCGCGAATGTCTTTGATAGAAGAAATACGGATCACGTTTCCGCTGCGCGTGTATCCCAGTTTCTTACTTTTCATCAACAGCACTAATGCCTGATCCCAGGGTACGTTTTTGAGTTTCACGGAAATTTTTCCGCGAACCTCGTCGGCCAGAATTAAATTAACGTTCGCTTCGTCGCTGATGAGTTTAAAAACTTCACGAATCTCGACGTCGTCCGTTTCGATCGAAATTTTCTTTCCGTAAAAAGTTTGGTTGTTGGCAATAAACTCTTCAAGGGAGTCCGACGACATCAGCTTCGAAGGTGGTCCTCCGGCGTCAGCTGGTTCGGTTGGTTCAGAGGCTTCGCCGCCCGCTGAGCTTGCGGCCAGATCCATTCGCGGCGCCGGGGTGGTCACGACCAAAAGACTGTTGCCCTCGGCCTGAACGGTCGGTTCCGCTTCGCCGCTCCGCAATTGAACGACGACCCGGCTCGTGGTGCTCCCCGGATTTTGGTAGGCATCGATAGATCCGATAGACCCCGCAAAATCTTTGGTGTTCAAAGGCCGCTTTAATTTTTTCGGAAGTTTGGAATTTGGAATCTCGATAATGAACTGTCCGTTTTCGGAGACCATTCGCGTGGTGTATTCCATGGGACCATCGGCTTCGACGACGATCGTACCCCCGTTGTCATTGGCTCGATACTGGAGACTTTTGAGAGTGACCACCTGACCGGTCGAAGCGGGCGGCACAATATCTGCGATGCCTGGCTCGGGCGGCGGCGCCGGTGATTCCGATATCGGTGGCGGAACATCAGCAGGAGCGGGGCTTTCGGCAGGCGGAGCTGCTTCAGCAACAGGGGTTTGTGCGGCGGCTTCGGCGCCGGGGTCGACGGCCGGTGGTGTTTCAGCAGCGGCTCCACCCTCAGCCGCACCTTCGGCGGCAGGCGTTTCAAATTGGGCAAATTCATCGGCGTCGGCCGCAGGAGCTTGGCCGGAATTTTGTTGGGCAATATCGCTTTCGATGGCGTTTTCGCCGACGTCGCCGGTATCGATGCCCTCGGCACCAAAGTCTTCGGAGGCCGTGGCCCCCGCCGCTTGATCAAATCCTGAGAAGTCATCACCCTGCGCGGCTCCGTCGGATGTATCGACATCTTCGACGGTTTGGGTCGAGCAACTGAGCGTCGATGCGATAATCAAGCCCAATAGAATGAGAATTGCAGAGTTGGTGATACGCTGGAATGTGCCGATCATGGATCCTCCGAACAAACTATTTTTTCATACTTATAACTCGAGTGCTAGCATTCGAATAAGTTCCGTCGGGATTTGGCTCAGCCACGACGATTTCACTTTCACGAATTGCCACGATGACCGCGCCTTCTCGGCCCAATCGATACTTCTTTCGGACCGCGATCACTCGACCCGCCGGCGTCTGGATCAAAGCCCGGGGATCTTTCACATCCCACATGACCCCGACCAAACGATAGTCCAAAAGCTTTTCCGCCTGGAGTGGTTCGAGGGGGTCATACTCGACATCCGCCCCGGCCTTAACTTCATCCGAAGTCGTCTCGACCATTTTGGGGCCGCCCTTGCGAACCGGAAAAAACGGATCGCGCAAACCTTCGGGATTGTAAATGAAACCCTCGGGATTCACCACGCGCAGGGCCGGTTCGAGTGGAGTCGGCGCGGGGGCTGTTTCGAGCGGCATACCGTTGGCATCAAGCTCAGGTGTTCCCGGAACCCCTTCGATCGGAGGCAAATTTTCCGGAGGTAAATTCTCAACCGGTGGTGGCGGGGGCTCTTGCGCGTGAGATTTAAAAAGCGAGGACGCGACCGAATAACCGAGCCCCAATCCGCAGATTAAAAAAAGCGTCGCTAAAATTTGGCGGGGTGTCGAGTTCATTCGACCCCCGGAGCTTTCTTCTCGGGTCCGCCGATGAAACGGTAACTGGCCAGCTCCACTTCCAGTGTCAATCGCTGGCTTTTCTTGGTGTCTGTGGGAGCCTGGATGTTGAAGCTGCGAATTTTAAAAATTCTCTCGATCGTTGAAAGGTTATAGAAAAACTTTGTCAGATCAGAATATCCGCCCTCGGCGATAACCCGAATCGGAAAAACCTCGATGATGTCTTCTTTTAAAGTCGCCTTTGGCTCTTTGGTTTTTATCGTTACGTTGGAAGTTTTCGCCATCAAATCAACCGTTCGAATGATGTCCGACATTTGAATTTCCACCGGAATTTGCGAGCTTGCGATCTTGAATTGATCCGTTAAGAGCGCGTAACTGTCTTTGAGCTGTTTAATCCGATCCAGGGCTTGGTCGGATTCTTTTTCTTTTAATCTTTCGGCATCAATCTGTTGTCGTAATCCTTGATTTCGAACGTCTTGAACCGAGCCATCATCGTACATCGTGTAATAAAAAATTCCCGTGAGAATGCCCGCGAAGACCACCGCTTGATTGAAACGCAGAGAAGCGATTTTTACAAGCTGAGGACTCATCGCGCTTTCTCCAGAATACAGCTAATTTCAAATTTTCGCACCAAACCCGTTTCTGGCAAATTGACCTCGTTGGATCGGACAAGACTGACTTCTTTCAGATAGGCGCTGCCCTGCAATCCGTCCATAAAGTTAGTGAGTTCCGAATCCCCGGTGGCCATGCCCTCGATGGACATTTTTCCGTCGTTGAGCGCGAGCTTTGAGAGCCAAACGCGTTCGGGTATTTCGCGTTGCACGTAATCCATAACTCGCACTTCCTTTAATCGATCTTTCTGCAAGTTCTCGATTACAGAAATCTGAGCTTTCAGTTTCTCTTCTTCTTTCTCGAATTTTTTTATTTCGCTGACCGAGGACGCCGCGGCCTGATTTTTGGCTTGGACCGCCGAAAGATCGGCTGTCAGTTTGGCTTGGATCGCGACTTTCGGAGGAATATTAGAATCTTGGTAGATAAAAAGCGCAATGGGTCCGGCCAAAAGCAAAACGACACGAACCAAGAGAGCCTTTTTAAGATCGGACTCTTCGACCATCCCCTCTTGGACCTCGAGAGTTTCCATTCGGGGTCCACCACCCCCGAAAAAGCCTTTTTTCTTGGGCATGAATTCTTTGGCGAGATTAATTTTAATCACGCATCACCAACTTTACGAAGGCTCAAACCCAGAGAGATCGCACAGAAGGGACTGATTTTTTCCAAATAGCTGGTGTTAAATTTTTTATTTCCCGACGCAATCCGCAGGAATGGATTGAACCAATCAAATTTTAGGTGCGTTACCTGCGAAAGTTGACGAACCAAGCCGGGAGTGGCGGCTCCCCCACCCGTGTAAAACACTTGAGAGATGGCGCTGCCTTCGGAGCTGCCGGAAAAGAAATCAAAACTGTTTCGAATTTCTTCGGCGATACCCTCGGTGGTGGAATTAATTGCGGCGTGAACTTCGTCGGGAACGGTTCCCCCATTCGCGGCGGACAGTTTCAACCCTTCGGCCTCTTGCAGGGAAATGGCCATTTCTTTGTGAATGTCGTTCGTGTAGTTCTGTCCACCAATCGGCATATCGCGGCTAAAAACAACTTCACCGCTGGAAATAACAACCAGATTTGTTAGAGAAGCTCCCACATTGACCAGGCCCACCGTTTGGCCCTTGAGATTTCCGTAGTTAAATTGAAACAGATTAGCTAAAGCAAACGCGCTCACGTCCAAAACACCGAGCTTTAATCCGGAGCCTTGCACGACTTGCAAATAGGCTTGAACCAATTCTTTCTGGGCCGCAATCAGCAGGATGTCCATTGTTTCGCTGGTGCCTTTGGGATTAATCACGTGATGTTCCAGCGC
>JAYUPS010000164.1:0-3699 GCA_043759945.1 Bdellovibrio sp. | reverse complement strand
GATTGGCCGAGATCCGTTCACAGCATTGCGTAAGCTTCCACAAGAAGGGCATTGGATCGTCATGATTGAAGGGAATCGCAAATTGTCTGCCAGGATTTCAAACATTGAAAGCTAAGCTAAAACACCAACCAAAGGGGCCAGTTTCAAAGATTTTTAAACTGGCCCCTTGTCTCAATTTGATACCGGACCTTCATCTTCCGCCGCGTCTTCCGATAAGACCTTCGACTGGGTGGTCGATAAAACCTACGGTCAGGGGGAATTCTTATGTCGAACATTACGCGCTATCGCCGACCGGGTGGTCTCAATCAACTGGTGCACCTCCTGGAAACTAGTGAAAAGGCCAAACGAGATGAGCTGCTCGATATTGTCGCCAAAGAAGACCCTGGATGGGCCTTTTTTATCGTTAGCAAAGCCATGACGATTGATCGGATTTTAAGTTGGCCCCCCAATGTGCTCGAAGTCCTGTTTGTCCGGCTGCCTTTGCCGTTCGTAGCGATTTTAAGTCAGATGTCGGACCCCGACACCCAGAAAAAAATTGAAAATTCAATCAACCGAAGTTTGATCCGGGAGTTAATTCAGATTCGTAATGAGAGAGTTTACTCGAACGAACATCGTTGGAACGTTGGCGTAAAGGTGATTCAATCCGTTCGGGACCTTCAGAGTCAGGGCTTGATTAAATTCTCGACGTTTGATCCTGGACTTGAGATTGATTCCCGCTTGGTCGGTTAATTCGGATTGCATCCTGGACCCTCCTCCCGTCAAAATAGAGGGGTGTCTAAGTCATTGATCCAAGTCGCCCTTTTGTTATTTGCGGGAGCTTTTGCCTCTGCTTTTTCCTCTGCCGCTGAAACCCCCAAAGGTCAGTCTTTTAATCTTTTTTTTCCGTTCGAGAAAAACCACGTCCAAATATTACCTCAGCGTTTTGAGTATGAACTTCTGGACAAGGATCAGTTCCGCATTGGAAACGCGCTTTTTGATGCCCGCTTGTTTGATTTCGAAGTGATGGAAAAAAAAGAGGGCAACCACAACATTTCAGTGCGCTGGCCCGCGACCCTTTTGTCGACCGGAGAAATCTCCATCCGAGATAACATTGGCAAATCCGTTTGGACCTATCCGATTGAGAAAATTACGACGCGAATACAGCGAAAACAGCAGGGCACGGGATCCGTGCTCACCGCTCAAGTGGAAGGAGACTTTCTTCCTCCGCGGGTGCTCACTTTCTTGCAATTTGCGCCCTACTTTCGGGTCTGCGTGCAAAAGGCCGATCAGCTCACCCGCATCGCTATTTGTTCTAAAGATTTTTACTACCCGAAAGCCGCTGCCGGAAAATTGAAGATGCTCAGTCGTGATTCCGAACGTAAAGAATCTTTCGTTAACATCAACGGGAACAAAGTCGATCCCGTCGGGCTGATATTCCTGCAAGGAGTCTCCAGCGTCATCTCTTTGCGGGTCCTTTTGCTCTCGGGCGCGCAAATTGAAGTTGATACGCGCTTAAAGAAAGTCGATTTCCGCGACATGTATTTGAGCGAAGACGGAGAGCGACTGGTGGTCTCAGCATTCGGGGCGGAACCCGTTGCGGGTCAAAAGGTTTTGCGAATGGATGACGGGTCTTGGCAAACCGAAGTCGGAATTGATCGCCCCGTAATCTACCTCAAAGGGGAAGGAGACATTCCGATGAAACAGGAATTCGTCACCGAGGGCAATGTTCGGCGTCAGCTCTTAAAGGTCGAATCCATTGAGGCCTTGCCGCGATTTACCTACGCGGATGAAATGAGCATCGAGTTAAAAAAGAATCCGGTCTACCGTCTTACGACCGCGGATGAACTTTCGAAACTGGAAGACAAAGACGCGGACACTTTTACATGGCGTCTGCTCAGTTTGACGGATGGTGTTCGCAATCGCCGGTTGGTGCGCATCACCCAAGGTGAAGAGAGTTTCATGGCGGCCTGGGAAGTCGAACGCTATCTCCCTTGGCACGTGAAAGCTTCCTTGGGATTTCCGCTCCTGGCGCGAGTGAACTTTGAGCGTTGGTTTGATAATCAACATTTGGCACTGGGCGGAGAATTTGAACACAATTTTACAGGTTCCAGACCGGGCGATTCCAATGCACAACGAATGCGCGGGATGATCTATTATTCCATTCCTAAGCACATTAATATGAAGGATGTCGGCTGGGGTCTGCTGATTGCGCCGCAGTCTTTGGTTTTGGACACTTTAAGAACGCAGAGCATACAGGCCGGACTTTTCTATCGGACGCCGATGCCCCAGGTGACCAAAATGCTAGGAGACTATCTTCATTTTGAAAGTGAACTTTTTGGCAGTGGCCTTGGCGACCCAAAGGTTCAAAATGCCTATATGCTTCGGGGCGAGGTCATTAAACGCATCGAAGGATCCCGGTACTGGTTCTATGGTTTAGAGGCCCGCGCCGCTCAAATTTCTGGCTCTAATCCGGGCGCCAGTTCCAATGCCCAAAAAGTCGAAGTCAATGCAGGCTTGTCTTTGGTTTTTTGACTATTTCTTACGATTAAAAAAACTTCCCACCAGTGTTTTAAGATCTTGATTGAACACATCTTTATTACCCTTGTTGGCACTATTAATAAGAGCCAACTCGCGACGGGCAACGATGAGATTCGCGTCCATACCCATAGCCTTTTCGAAATTTTTTTTCGCGGCCAATAAATCGCCCTTGGATTTGTAATAAAGTCCCATGACAAAACTGTAAAGCGCATCAAACTTATCTTCCGGGGTGATCTGCAATAAATCCGTATCGATGGTTTTGAAAGCTTGAGCCCGATTGGGATGATTTTCGAGTGAACCCAGTCGACACCAGATTAAATAAAGCTTAATTTTATCAAACTTGGGATCCAGTTTCTCGACTCGTTCCAGATACTGCAGGGCCTGCGAAAATTGGGCTTTTTCTAAAAGCAGTTTTCCCTGATCAAAGACTCCTCCGGCTTTTAGTTTTTTCTCGACCTCTTGTTTTGCGATCTCATCTTTAAGCTTTAAGTGGCTACCACTTTTGACAACCTCAAAAGTTCGATCTGCTGCGGACTTGACCTGCTGGTACACCATAAGAATCTTTGAATCGGTGGGTGGAGCCCCCATTTGCACGACAAAATCATTATAAACTTGCAGAGAGTCTTGCTCCGAGGCTGTTGTCATTCGCACCATAAGCTCATAGATTTCGATCGGATTTTTACCCTGGAACTGTTGATTCACGTTTCGCAAATGTTTCATTTGATCGTCGGCCGAGCGCACCAACGCGCGCGTCTGAAAAACCACCATCCCTGAACAGAAAAGAAAGTGAAGGGCTTTTAAAAGTGTCTGCTCCGGGTAGATTTTCGTCTCTAAAATTTCATTCAGCGATGCACCCGACACCAATTTGGTCATGATCTTATCGAGATTTAGTACCAGCGCTGCCTTCAAGGCCTTGTGGTCCGAGCTAAACTCAGGCCCCTGCACGATCAAAGAATTCCCCCATGGTGTGAAGTGAGCCTTGAGCCATTCGGGTTCAATCTTCGAGGCAATCCAATCGTGCACAAATCGAATCAACATTTCTTCGTCAACATGTGGCGAGGACAGTTCGATTTCGCTGGCCACGAAATTAACTCGGACCGACTCGTTAATAATGGTTCGCGAAAGCCGCAAGGACATTTGATTGGCGAGCACGACCTCAAAACCGTGCGGGCTCAAAAATTG
>JAYUPS010000163.1:0-3712 GCA_043759945.1 Bdellovibrio sp. | reverse complement strand
TCGTCCTGAGCGCGAGCGCTCAAGCCACCAACCAAAAATAGAATCCCGAGTAGCACTTTTGTTGTCGTTAAATTGCCTGTCATCTTGACACCTCTTTTAGTTCGTTGTCTTAAACAAGAACGGATAGGTTACCACCACTTGAACGCCACCCTTGGGTTCCGGAAACTTCCACTGACTGACTTTGTCCAAAATGCAGCCTTCGACGCGGTTGTCCCGCAGCGTGGACTCTCCAATTTTTTGAGTTTCCACTTTTCCCGAAGCTCCGATGATGAATTTCACCGATACTTTGCCGAACAAGTTCGGGTTGGCGCTCAAAGACCGCTCGTAGCAGTATAGGATGTGACCGATATTTTTTCGAATCAAAGCCGCGATCAGTTCACGATCTAGACCTGTCGAAACTTCACCTTCTTGTTCGAGCAAACCCACGCCCGAGGCTCCGGTCGCTCCGGCCGCAAGTTCTCCTCCGCCGGTGCCGCCGGTGAGCGAGCCACCGACTTGGCCGGCCACTTTGCTTCCTGCCATTTTGTTCCAATCCGTGCTGGATCCGCCCAGTCGACCAACGCCCATAGCTGCGGCATTGGCGCTCCCGTTAGGACCAATGGCTGACGGCATACGGTTGCTCTTAGCCAAGAAGGCTCCAGCTTTGGCCGAAATTTTGGCGGTCAAGCCCTTGATACGGTCCATCGAAGTCGCCGCTTTGCCCGGCTGCAGTTCGGCCTGGTCGTTTCGCGATTGCTGGATTTGTTGTCTTGGCGGAGTCAATTTTACCAAGACGGGAGCCGTAACTTTAGGGGCCTCGCTCTCGGCTGTAAATTCTTGTTGAGTGGGCCCAAAGAAAGTCGCCGTTAAAGCCAGTAACAAAGTTAATCCCAAAGCGCCAAAGATCCACTGATCTTGAACTTGAGTCGGAAGCAGTTCCTTGAAAGGCACCGCATAAGACTTTGCATCTGTTTCCGCGACTGATTTTTGTTTGATCGTGAATTCGCCCACTTCGACTTGGCTCCAAGAGCTTGAAAGCGTGGTGGTGAGGTCTAATTTCTGTCCGTAAACTTCAAGGCTAATTTTGCGATTGGGAATGTCAGTGAATGACATCGCCAGTTTATTTCGCAAGTACACCAAGATAATTTGCCGGGTTAGACGGCTCGTGTCTTTATCGACATCCGAATCGCCAATAGCAGTTGCCGCAGAAAAGCGACTGCGTTCGGCCAGCACCTCGGCCTCGAGGGTCACGTCGCCGATTTTTACCACCGTTTTTTGAGCGACGGGGACAATAATATTGGCGTCGTCATTGGTGATGGCAAAAGAATGGTACTCCCAACCCGTCGGGGTCAGCTCAAAAATTCCTTCGATAGCCAGCGCCGCAGTTTTCGGCAGGCGCAGGTCGGCCTTGCGCGATGAGCCCACTGTAAAGTGACCTTGCTCCATCGCAAAGCGATAGATTTTGGTTTCCGACCCGCTGGCCGAACCCTTATGATGGCGCTTAACGATCAAAGTACTCATCGGGCCCTCCGGCTACTTGCAACTTCTTCGGGCTCTGAGTCCCGAATTTTCTGGTCCAGATCTTTTTGAACCTGGTACAAGGGATAAAATTTTAAGCCCTTCTTCTGCACCAAGAAAGATCCATCTGGATTGCGAATAGCGCCTTTCATCATCATCTCTTCGAAATTAACTTCCTGAGCTTTTTTGCCCTTCGAGTCTGCCAGGCTGCCGACAGAGAAAAGAGTGCCGACAAGAGAAATAAAAACGGCAATAAGGATTCTCATAATTTGGCCTCCGAGTCAGAAACGACTTTGGATACGGGTCCGAGTTCTTTTAATTTAGCTTCCAGGGGACTGACCAGAGCTTGAATGGATTCATCCAATTCTTTTTTCTCAATGGCCGACAAGACATCTTTAACTTGCACATTTTTTAGCGCCAAAATCGCATGCTCAAAACATCGACGAAGACCTGACCGGGCATCTTCGCTGACCTTGGGTTCATCAGACATCTGGGCGGCACTAACAAAGGCTTCTTGAGCTTTGGATAGTTTTTCAAGCTTCATAGCCACCACGGTTTGGAGCTTTGAAAGACTTGTTTTTACGCTCTGAGTTTTGAACTCTTCCTCTAAAACCTGAGCCTGCAGCAGACGGGCGCGGGCCCGCACCGGCACCGGAGTTTGTTTGCCTACAAACTTTTTGGATTCTTCGAATACGGCTTTGAACTGTCCGGCTCTTAGTCGCTCTTCCAGCCGTGCCACTTTAATCAAACTGGCTTCCGGCTCAACGTTCAGGCTTAAAATTTCATTTTCGATCTTCTTAACGTCCGAAGATTTGCGGCCCATTAAAAATTCCCGGTAAGACCAAAGCACGCTGGCCCGTTCTTTTTGCGGCACGTATTTCAAACCTAAAATAAAAGCACGCTCGTTGGTCTGTTTAATTAGCACTTGCTTGGTTGAATCCCAAAGACGCGGGTCTTGGGGCGCGCGGATTCCGGCTTTTTCAATCAGATCCATCGTCAAGTTGGGGTCACGCCCGGCGAGTGACAATGCGAGAGTTTTCCATAGCACGGGATCTGAGACCTTGACGTCGTCTTCGTATTTTTTAAAGAAAGCCAGATGAGATTTCAGATTTTTTTCCGGATCACTTGAACCAGCTTCGGTTTCCAGCTCTTCGAGGGCCAGTTTTGCCTGCAGCCGGCGCAATTCGGTTTTGCGTTCGTTGGTGGGGGACTGCTCGATCCAAGTCGCCAGCATTTCTTTGAGCTCTTTCTGCTTTTCGTTTTTGTTCATGCTCTCAATCATCTGATTTTGGGCGGGGATCAAAATATCGTTCTTTTGCTTTTTGCCCAAAATCTCACGCAGAATTTTTTCGGATTGTTTGGGATTGAAATCTTCAAATTCGATGCGCGCCCATTTCAATTGCAGTTCATCTTTATGAATTGATTTTGGAAATTTGCTCACAAAAATTGCACAGTCTTGTTTGAAATCCTCGCGCGGCAAGATTTTTTTAGAATCCATCGCCATTAAACGATCTAAAGAGACCAAGCGGCCATAAAAGAAAGTCTCAGTTTTGATAACGTCTTTGGATTGTTTCGCGAGATCTTGATAAACTCGCGCCGCATTTTCAAAGTCTTCGGCTTGGAACAAAAGCTCAGCGTAAGCTTCCAGAGTTTGCGGTCGCGGCGTTGGATTTCGTTCGATTTCGATTTCTAAACTTCGGCGGGCAAAGTTCAAAGATTGTTTGGATTTGGATTTGCTCCATTCTTTCCACCACTGCTCGGCGGCGGCCGTGACTTGGCCCCGCAACTGGGTGTCACAGGCTTCGCTGGGTACCGCTTGAATCTGACAAAGCAGACTTGCGGCTTTAATGGATTCCAGTTGTTTCTCGCCCTTTTTTAATTCGCGAAAAAGATCAGCAAACAACAAGTGCACTTGAATTTTTCCGGTTTCAAAAGTGGATTTTTTTAGGTACAGATCACCTAAAGTTTCCATCTCTTGATGTTTGCTGTGCGTTTTGTAGATGTTGGCGATGCGTACGATAGCGTCGGCCGTTTCTTGCTCATTAGTAAAGCCCGAGAAAAACGCGTAGCTTTCGGCCGGGGTTTTACTTTCGGTTAAGAACAAAGCCAAATCCCGCAGGGATTCTCCGCGCAGGGCAAAACCTTGGGGTGCTTTAGTGGGATCTAATTCACGGACCAAGCTTTGGAGGGTGTCGATGGCGTCCGAGTGTTTTCG
>JAYUPS010000162.1:0-32587 GCA_043759945.1 Bdellovibrio sp. | reverse complement strand
AAAGGACTTTTATAAGGAGCAAGGCAAGTTTGCAGAGCTCAATGGAAATCAGCTGGAAAATGCAGTTTATGGGGATTTGAAGACACTTTTGGAGAAGCAGTAGAGAAGTATGTGTGGAGTGAAAAAGTTAGCGGGACGGATGTGATCAGACGTGACATGGGGGCTTCCAGGGTGGTAGCTTTCCGGACTTTCGCCACTGCTGAAGTCGTCAAGTCTTTTTGTTAGACGATTTTGATTTGTTAATTTTATTTTTAAAAAGGGCTGAACATGAAAGTACGACCTTCAGTAAAAAAGATCTGTAAGAAGTGTAAGACCGTAAAGCGCAAAGGCGTTGTTCGCGTGATTTGTGAAAACCCTAAGCACAAGCAAAGACAGGGATAGAAAATGGCTCGTTTAGCAGGCGTCGATTTACCTAGGAATAAAAGAGTTGAGATTGCTCTCACGTACATTTTTGGAATTGGACGTCCACGTTCAGCCATTATTTGTAAAGAAGCAGGCATCGAAAAAACTTTGAGAACTGATAATTTGACGGACGAACAAATCGCAAAAATCCGTGCCGTTATCGAGGGAAACTTCAAAGTCGAAGGTGATCTTCGCCGAGAGGTGGGTATGTCGATCAAGCGACTGATGGACCTGAATTGTTACCGAGGTATTCGACACAGAAAAGGTTTACCGGTTAACGGTCAGCGTACGAAGTCAAATGCGCGGACACGTAAAGGTCCTCGTCAGACGGTCGCAAACAAGAAAAAAGCAGTTTAAACTAATATTGGGAAGCCGCTAAGGCGGAATCTCTTGTGAAAAAATTTTTGAGGTAACATGGCAGCACCAGAAAAAAAGGAAATTGAAAAAAAGCCGGCGAAGAAGAAAGTTCGAAAGAACGTTCCCGTTGGTCAAGCTCACATTCAAGCCAATTTTGGAAATGTGATCGTAACGATCACAGACCCAGCAGGCGGAACAGTTAGCTGGTCATCAGCAGGACATCTCGGATTTAAGGGAAGCCGCAAAGGGACTCCATTCGCAGCTCAAATGGCGGCGGAAGATGCTTGTCGCAAAGCTGCTGATTCGGGAATCCGTGCGGTTGAAGTTTTTGTCAAAGGCCCAGGAGCGGGACGTGAACCTGCCGTTCGCGCGATTGCATCCGCTGGAATTAAAATTACATCATTGAAGGATATCACACCCGTTCCTCATAACGGATGCCGTCCTCCTAAAAGAAGAAGAATCTAAGGAGTTATTGTGAGTTGTGTGCAAGAGTCAGTTTGCAAATTGTGCCGTCGGGAAAACATGAAGCTCTTTTTAAAGGGTGACCGTTGCTTAACCGACAAATGCTCATTCGAGCGCAGACCCTATCCACCCGGACAGCACGGTCAATCTCGATTGAAATTCTCGGAGTTTGCGCTTCAGTTGCGTGAAAAACAGAAGGCAAAACGTTATTACGGCGTATCTGAAAAGCAATTCCGTCGTTATTTCGGTGCTGCTGATAAGAGCGCAGAAGTAACTGGTTTGGCTCTTTTGAAAGAACTTGAAACTCGATTGGATAACGTTGTCTACACGCTGGGTTACGCGAATTCTCGTCGCGAAGCCCGCCAGCTCATTTCTCATAACCATATTTTGGTTAATGGAAAACGAGTTAACATTGCGAGTTACGGAGTCGAAAAGGGCGATGTTGTGGAAGTCCGAGAACAAAGCCGAGGGATTGCACGAATTTTAGGCGCAATTCAGTCTGTTGCACGAAGAACAGTTCCATCTTGGCTCGAAGCAGATCATGGTGCCTTCAAAGGAACGGTCAAAGACATGCCTACGCGGGATGAAATGACCTTGCCAGTTGAGGAAAACATGATCGTTGAGTACTATTCTCGCTAAATAAAAAATCAATCTAAGGGGTACTTAGTATGCAAGAGCACTATTATAAATTTTGGAGAGATTTGATTAAACCTAAGGGTTTTGAAATCGATAAAGAATCTCTCCGTGAGGACTACGCTAAGTTCATCGTTAAGCCGCTTGAAAAAGGCTACGGAGTGACTCTGGGTAATTCCCTTCGCCGGGTGCTTCTGAGCTCGATGATGGGTTCTGCGGTATCTGCTGTGAAATTTGACGGAGTTCTCCACGAATTCTCGACGATTCCAGATGTTTTGGAGGATGTAACAGACATTATCCTGAATATGAAAGAGATCCGATTCAAGCATCACGACTCTGAATCACACACACTCAGAATCTCAAAAAAAGGTCCTGGAAAAGTCACTGCGGCAGATATCCAGAGCACGGATCGTTTGCACGTTCTTAATCCAGATCAGCACATCGCTACGCTGGGTGGAAACGCGGTTTTCAATTGTGAAATCGTTATTTCTTTTGGTCGTGGTTATGAGGGTGCTGAAAACAGAACAAACACGCTTCCACTGGGTTTTATCCCGGTCGATGCTTTGTTCAGCCCGGTTCGAAAAGTTAACTATTCGGTTTCCAATGCTCGCGTTGGTCAGCGAACTGATTACGATGCTTTGGCTCTCGAAGTTTGGACCGATGGATCTTTGAAACCTGAAGAAGCAATTTCTTTGAGTTCGAAAATCTTAAAGGAACAGCTTCAAATCTTCCTGACATTCGATGAATCCCTGGAACCAGTGGAAGATACCAAAGAAGTTCGTTCGCCTTTGTTGAATGAAAATTTGTTCCGATCAGTAGATGATCTGGAACTTTCTGTTCGCAGCGCGAACTGTTTGAAAAATGCTAACATTCGCTACATCGGCGAACTAGTTGTTCGCTCTGAAGCAGAAATGCTCAAGACGAAAAACTTTGGTCGTAAGTCTTTGAACGAGATTAAAGAAATCCTGTCAGAAATGGGTCTTGGATTAGGAATGAAAGTTGAAGGATGGCCACCAGAAAAGTGGGATCCATCAGTAGCTCCAACTCCAACGAAACGTCCGGAACAGCAGTAAGGAATAGGTATGCGCCACAGAAGGAAGACGAAATATTTTAGTCGTAAGTTTAATGCCCGCAAAGCTTTGTTGCGCGGTTTGATCGTTTCACTGGTTGAACACGGTCGCATCTGCACGACAGTTGATAAAGCGAAAGAATTACGTCGTCACGCTGAGAAGGCCGTAACTTTGGGTAAAAAAGGTGATTTAGGGGCACGACGATTGTTGTTGTCTCGTCTCCCTCATGTCGACACCGTCGCCAAAATCATGGGAGATATCTCACCACGATTTGCTACTCGCGAAGGTGGATACACTCGGATTATCAAAATTGGTCGTCGACCCGGTGACACGGCGGAAATGGCTTTCATTGAGTTCGTAGATTACGACTACAAGACGGCAGCTCCGGCTAAGAAAACTGCGGCTCCAGCCAAAGGAAAAGCAGATGCCGACACCAAAAAGAATCAAAAACTAGCAACTAAAGTGGCTCGTAAGGCTAAAGCAGTTGTTGCGAACAAGCGAAAAAACCTGAGAAAGATCCAGTCTGACTCTCGAATTGCTAATCGCGCCTGACACTCGTTGAAAAGCTGTCTATAGTGGGGCTCTGTTGATCACATAACAGGAGCCCCTCATGAAGATATCATTTAAAGGCCTTCTCGCTTCTGTCGCCCTGACCCTTTTTATTTCCTATTTGTTTGTTAAGTGGAGTCAAAGTTCCCGGCCAGCAATGGCTGAAAATCGAATCCAGTTTTTGGATCGTTTGGAAAAGGAAGGGGCTCCAGATCTATCTATGACAGATCTCACAGGTCGAGCGGTTTCCTTCAAAAATTTGCACGGGAAAATTGTCATTTTGAATTTCTGGGCGTCTTGGTGCACGCCTTGCCTGGAAGAATTTCCATCGATGATCAAGCTTTTTAACCAATTCGAAAAGGACGTCGTGATTTTGGCTGTTAGTCAGGACGGGGAGCTCTCGGATATTGAGGCCTTTTTAAAAGCGTTTAAAGGTTTTGAAAAACCTGGAATTTATTTAGTTCACGACAAATCACGGGACATTGGAAATGCTTTTGAGGTTGATCGATTGCCCGAATCATTTGTTTTCGGATTGGACGGTCGGTTGGTTAAGAAAATCGTGGGGAGTATCAATTGGTATTCTGAAGATTCCGCTCTCTACATCAAGAGTCTCTTAAATCCCGTCAAATGAATAAAATTGATCGACTAAAGACCCCGCTATTTTTGGTCGTCCTAATTCTTGTTACATTTCATCGAGCTTATTTTTCAGAATTTGTTAGCTGGGATGACAATGTTTTAGTTACTGGAAATTCTTTAATGACCATGGATTTTTGGTCAGCAATTAAATCTACGTTTTCTGGATTTATTCATGGCGACTACATACCGCTCGCTCAAATGAGTTTTTGGCTGGATCTAAATTTGTTTGAATTTTCGGCAAGCGGAATGCATCTCGAAAATCTTTTATTGCATTCTCTGAACGTCATTTTAGTGTATTCGATTTTGATTTCTTTAAACAGTTCGTCACTGCTGGCGATTTTGGTGTCCATCGTATTTGCGATTCATCCTATGCAAGTTGAATCTGTGATGTGGATTTCAGAGCGCAAAGGCCTAATGGCCTCTTTCTTCTTTTTGTTGGCGTCGAGAATCTTTTTATCGGCGCGCCCCTGGTCGGGAATGATCGGGGGAGCCTACCTACTATCACTACTGTCGAAAATGAACGGAATATTCTTTCCACTGTTTGCCATTCTGCAAGTCGGAGGATCGAAAAAAATTTCGAAACCCCTGCAGTTTTCGATGGGATTCATGATGCTTTTTTTCATTTTCATAAGAGTGCAGTCCTATAGACTAGGGACCACCGGATTTGAAGAAGCCATACTTTCGCTAGAGCGGCTCTGGCAGGTGCCCTTGATGGTGTTGGCGGCCATCGGATTTTATGCGGGACAATTTTTTTGGCCTTCAGATTTGAAGATCATCTATCCGGCTTTTGAACTGAACCTCGATTTTGTGATGCTTATTGGTTTGGGTCTTTTCGTTATTTTGGTCGACCTAAAACCATTGCGAAACCCAAAGGAGCCTTTGCAGGCTTGGGGCTCCTGGCTGGCGGTCCTGACATTGCTTCCTATATTGCCTTTTGTGCCCCGGCTCAGTTTTGTGAATGATCGGCATTTTTATTTGCCGTTAATTGGTTTCTCGATTCTTGCCATTTGGCCTTTCACTGCGCTTTTAGAGCGAGTTGGAAACAAGAAGACGGAAATATTGATCACCAGCCTGTTAGTCCTAGTTTTATCGGTGATGTCTTACAGGCGATCTTTGGTGTGGGAGAACAGTATGACGCTGTGGCAGCAGACGGAAAAAGATTGTCCGGACTGCTTTATCGCGACCAACAACCTGGCTTTGGAGTACCAGAGACGGGGCCAGTACCATCAAGCGCTCGAGAAGTATCTCTCTCTGCTGAGTTCGAGTGCGGATCTGTCGGTGAAAGCCTTGGGCTATAATAATTTAGCTACATTGTATGGGGATTCGCGCTACGCCGGAGCATCGCTGTTGAAATCAATCCAAACTTTAGAAGAAGGTTTGAAATTAAATCTGCCCAAGAGAGATTCTTATGAAATACGACTTAATCTCGGAAATTATGAAATACAGTCGGGAAACAAGGCAAGGGCCACAGAGGTGCTCAAAGCGCTAATCCAGGATCTGCGCCGGGAGCCGGATCTTCGTTTTCAAAAACTTATTTCTATGGCCGAAGAACTGCTCCGCCAATAAGTGCGTGTATTAAAATCCAAACTTTTTCTTTAACTCGTCGACTGCCTTTTGGCCTTCTTTTTGTAGGCCTTGCTTAGCTTGGTCTTCCGCGCGCTTTTTCGATTCGTTTATTTTTCCTTCGGCTTGAGCTTTTTGCGAGTTCAACTGATCTTGGACTTTTTTAATTTCGCCTTGAAACTGTGATTTAAACTTTGCGATCTCGGATTCAAGTTTGGCTTTTTCTTTTCCGATAGATTCATTAACAAAGGCTTGGATTTTTTGGCGGGCTTCATCGATTTTTTTCTGAACCTGCTTTTCAAAACCTTTTTGAATTTCGGAGCCAAGGTTCGAGGAAATATCGGCTTTAAAGTTGGGCAAAGTGCCGCTGATGTCCGCGTTCACGTTCACCACGGGGATTCCGTCAAAAATACCCTTCAGGATTTCGCCGACGGTCTCATTTTTGGCTTGGACATCGAACTTCACGGCATTCAAGCTGTTGGATAAGTTGAACTTAAGTTCACGCAAACCAACCAGGCTGCCCTGAGCCGTCAGCGAGGCGGCGGCCTTAGCGAAAGCCAGCGACACATCGGGCGATTGAACAACGGGTCGACCAGCTACGGGATAGCTTCCGACCCCCAGGTTAAAAATAATTTCGCTAAGAGTCTTGGTGTTATCCAGACTTACCATGAGTTTAAAATCTGCAATTTCGTCGGCAGGAAAGCCTCCCTTTAAAGTTGCGACAGTGGGCTTGCCAGTTAGGACTTGGTTGGAGGTTACGTCTGTGATGAGTCCCTCGATGTTTCCCGCCTGAGCGGAGACTCCGGCTTGCGACGACACAAGAATTTTCTTAATCCAAAATAGCGGGTACGAGTTTTGACGACCGAACTCATAGGAAACCCCTTTTGCGCGGGGTCTAGGCTGAATGTTGGTTTCGGGTTCGTCTTTATTTTTTTTCTTTAAGTTCGGTGGCATGTATTTGTCAGCCATCGCTTTGTATTTATTAAATTTGTTTAAATAGGGCTGAATGTAGGGACGAAACAAACCCTGAGAAATACTTTTCGCGTCTAATTTTGGAATTTTAAAACGGGTTTCTAGGTCTTGAATGTCTTTCTTCACCATGGCATCCAGGTCTTTCAGGCCTTGATCCAAATTTTTGTAGTCCGAATTCAAGTCATTGCCGGCGGTTTGCACGGCCTGGTATTTTTGGTCGGCCTCTTTGATGATCTCGTCAAACTGCTTCAAGCTTTCAGTTAACTCTTGCGGCGTTTTGAAGTCTTTGGTTTTTACTTTGGACAAGCGATCTCCCAAAGCTTGAATCTCTTTCCCTTGGGGAAGAGTTTTAAATCGAGTTTCCCAGGCTTTTGATTTTTCTTTGAAAGCTTTGTCGAGTTCTTGGATTTTCGCTTTGGATTCGAGAGATCCTTCGATTTTCCCGAGCTGATCGTCGCCGCTCGTGCCACCCAAGATGGAGGCTAAATCCCCCAAGACATTTTCATTGTACTTCTCTTGGGTTTGATCGAGGGCTTTGTTTTTTAATTTCTCACCTTCGGTTTCGATAAATCCAGGTTGATTTGGATCTTGCTTTTCGATCGGCTTTACTTTGCCCGGTGTTTTGCGAATGGTTCCGATCTGAATATTCTCGGTTGCCATTTCATTGATGACCAATTTAGCGCGCAATAATCCGTCCCAAAGAACTCCAAACCGAATATCACCGATCTCAACCATGTTATGGGTTGGCTTTTCGGAATCCGTTAATTCGACGCCTTGAATTCGCAAAGTCCCTTTCCAAAAACTGGTTTCCAGACTCCGGATGTCGACTTCGGCACCAATAACATAATAGCCGCCAAGTTCGAGAACTTTGCGAAGATTGTAGTCAAAAAGAAAATGAAAATAAGCCCAGAATAAAGCCAGGACGATAGAAAAGGGAATGATGGCTTCCCAGCGAATCGGGCCTTTTTTCTTGGGTACCGTCGGGGGTGCCGCAGGGGTACTATCCGTAGAGTTTGTCATATGTTGTATACCATTTAAAAAGGGTTGTGCCTGACCAGGCTTTCCAAGCTTTCGTTGTCTTAAAACGCGCGACCACCGTTAAGCGGTACTTGATGATTAATTTTTTGAAAATAAAAAAGGCCGGAATTGCCAGCAGGAAACCCACGACGGCAGAACCCATGACGATGGAATTGTTAAACCGGGTCAACGGGACTAGGGGCATGTTGTACATATCGACAAAAATGGGCCGGAGCGCTTCAGTCTCAAGAACCTTGCGGCCCAAATAATCCGATGCAGGATCCAACAAAAATGCGGCGAATTTAAAAAAGAAAGCAGATAAAAATGCAGCACCCATCTGAATTCGAAAAATGAAGACCAGAAGAAAGAAGAATAAAGTTTGTATTGATAGAAACGGGGAAAATCCGATGACCAGCCCCAGCGCCAAACCCGCTGACAGTTGATTAGTGCCTGTGTCCGAATTCAGCATTTTGAAGAAAGCGAAAAGTTGCTTCAATAACAGGGTCATGTCGGCTCCCCACAATGGGTGATAAGTGTCGATGATCCTGGGATTAAAACACTATTTAGTCTTGTGGGCCAACGTTAAAATACTTGGATTCTGGATGATTAAAGTAAAATCCTGACACGGAGCTTGCGGGAGACATAGCCAGGTTCTCGGTCAGGCTAATACCCAACTTTTCTTGTATTGGAAGCAGGTTCCAGATGGTTTTCTTATCAATGTGATTTGGGCACGCGGGGTAGCCTGGCGCCGGGCGTATTCCGCGATATTTCTCTGCAATCAGGTCTTCCGAAGTCAGATTTTCGATCAATCCAAAGCCAAAGTTTTTACGAGTTTCCAGATGCGCCCATTCGGCGGTGGCTTCAGCCAAACGGTCCGACAAGGCCTTCCACAAGATCGAGGTGTAATCGTCCCCTTTGGTCTTAAAATTATTGGCGCGGTCTTCAATCTCTTGACCTGCAGTGACCGCAAAAGTTCCCATATAATCCCAACGTCCCGAACTCCACGGCGCAATAAAGTCTGTTAGTCCGTAGGAAATATTTGAATTGATGACCGAGATATTTCTCTGGCGCGGAAAATCAAATTCAGCCAGGGCCTGCGGCACCAAGTTTTTAGCCGGTAATTTCGTGGTTTTTAATATCTCGGGATTAAAGATCCAAACTTTGTCGGCTTCAGAAAATGCAGGAAAGATTCCGGTCATGGCCATCGGTTGGCACCAACCTTCTTGGCCGATCTTTTTGAGTGTTGCCTGGGCTTCCTGGAAAAGTTCGGTCGCCTGGGCTCCATATTTCGGGTGTTTAAGAACTCCGGGGTACAATCCTTTCAGTTCCCAAGTCCAGAAAAAAGGACTCCAGTCGATGAGCTTCGTGAGGTCTTCCCATTTTGGCTTTAGCTCTTGGGCGCCCAATGTTTTTGGAACAGCAATATCCACTGTCGACCAATTGGTTTTAAAGCGAATGGATTGAGCTTGTTCCAAAGGCATGTTGGGGGTTCTTTTTGCTTGGGACTCGAGATAAGAAGTCCGAATTCTTTCCGAATCGGTTTTTAATTGTTCCCAAGATTGATTTTTGTCTTTGGCATGAAGGACCAGCTGGCAAGCCTCAACGACTTGCGAAGCATCCGTAACGTAAACCACCGGCAATTTGTAATTGGGATCGAGCTTTACAGCGGTGTGCACTCGCGAGGTTGTTGCGCCCCCGATAAGAACCGGAATACCAATACCAGCGGTTTCAAATTCTTTAAGATTAAAAGCCATTTCTTCAAGCGAAGGAGTGATCAGGCCACTGAGGCCAATCAAATCTGCTTTATGTTCGATCGCCGATTTTATGATTTGCGCACAAGAGACCATAACGCCCAAATCGATAACCTCGTAGCCATTGCAAGCCAACACAACGCCCACAATATTTTTGCCGATATCATGAACGTCACCTTTGACGGTGGCCATGACTACTTTTCCTTGAGAACTGGTCGCGCCCAGGGACTTGGCTTGCTTTTCCTTCAGCATCATCGGTTCTAAGTAGGCGACCGCTTTTTTCATGACCCGCGCACTTTTGACGACCTGGGGAAGAAACATTTTCCCTTCGCCAAAAAGTCCGCCGACCACTTTCATCCCGTTCATTAAATGACCCTCAATCACCTTCAGCGGCGATGAGACCTCGTCCAGAGCTGCCTGGGCGTCAAGTTCAACAAATTGATCCAGTCCGTGAACCAAGCTGTGGGTAATTCGTTCCTGCAAGGGAAGACCGCGCCAATCCAAAGTCTTTACCGCACGCCCGCTGGTTTTCTGAGATTTCAAACCCTCCGCGAAAGTGATCAACTCATCGGACGCATTTTCATGCTGACATAAAATAACGGCCTCGGATTTATCGCGAAGCTCTTTGTCCAAATCTTGGTACACGTCCAGCATTCCGGCATTCACAATGCCCATATCCAGGCCCGATTTAATGGCGTGATACAGAAATACGGAGTGCATCGCTTCGCGCACTTGATTTTGCCCTCGGAATCCGAAGGAAAGATTCGAAACTCCGCCGGAGGTCATCGCAAACGGGCAGGTTTTTTTAATTTCTTTGACGGCCTCGATAAAATCCAGGGCGTAGCGGTTGTGTTCTTCGATTCCCGTGGCGACGGTTAAAACATTGGGATCAAAAATAATATCTTCGGCCGGGAACTGCGCAGTCTCGGTCAGAAGTCGGTAGGCACGTTGGCAAATGTCGACTTTTTCCTGACGGGTAGCTGCTTGGCCCTTTTCATCAAAAGCCATAACCACCACGGCCGCGCCGTACTTTCGGGCCAGATTTGCCTTTTCTAAAAAGTCCGCTTCGCCGTCTTTTAAGGAAATAGAATTGATAATGGGTTTGCCCTGAATATTTTTAAGGCCTTCCTCGAGTATCTCCCATTTCGAGCTATCAACCATAAAAGGGACCCGTGAAATATCTGGTTCGGACCCAAGTAAATTTAAAAACTCTTTCATCAAGGGGACGCCATCGAGCATGCCTTCGTCAAAATTGATGTCGATAATGTTCGCACCGTTTTCGACTTGTTGGCGTGCGACTTCGACGGCTTTGGCAAGCTCTCCATTTTTAATCATTTGAGAAAATTTTGGAGAGCCTGTCACGTTCGTGCGCTCACCGATCATAATAAAACTTCGCTCGCCACTTGAATTTAAATTCAGCGGTTCCAGGCCTGAGAGCCGTAGTCGCGGTTCGATGACGGAGGGCTTGTGCGGATCTGCGCTCTTTAAAGCATCTACAACTTTTTGAATATGGGCTGGTGTGGTGCCACAGCAACCCCCGACGATATTCACCAGCTTTTCCGAGGTGAACTGTTTTAAATAAAAAGCCGTTGTGTCGGGTGTTTCGTCGTAACCCGTTAGGCTCAAGGGATTTGGCAGTCCCGCGTTGGGATAGCAACTAATAAAACAGTCACTGATTCGTGCCAGTTCGGCCAAGAGTGGACGCATCTCTTTAGCACCCAGCGCGCAGTTCAAACCAACACTTAGGGGTCGAGCAAATCGGATTGAATTCCAAAAAGCCTCGATCGTTTGTCCTGAGAGTGTTCTTCCCGAAGCATCTGTGATCGTTACAGAGATCATGAGGGGATATTTAATATTATTTTCTTCTTCAATATTCTGAATCGCCATTAAGCAGGCTTTTAAATTCAAAGTATCAAAGGCAGTTTCCGGCAAAAAAAACTCGCAACCGCCGGCGAGCAATCCCCGGATTTGTTCATCATAGGCTTCAACCAATTGATCAAAGGAAACGGCACGGTATCCAGGTCGCTGCACATCAGGCGATAGAGAAGCCGTCCGGTTGGTAGGGCCAATAGAGCCGACGACATAAACTTTGCGGTCGGGATTTTTCTGCATGAACTCTTTGGCGGCCTCTAAGGCCAACTGGGCGGCGACTCTATTCATCTCGAAGCAATCGGCCTCGAGCTCAAAATCTTTCTGTGAAATTCGATTGGCATTGAAAGTGTTTGTTTCAATGATGTCTGCGCCCGCAGCCAAGTACTGCGTGTGAATTTCTTTAATGCAATCAGGCTGAGTAAAAACCAAAATCTCATTGTTGCCTTTGAGGTCGATAGCCGGATTTGGATAGCGCTCACCACGATAGTCTTCTTCGGAAAAACGGCGCTGTTGAATCATTGTGCCCATGGCACCGTCTAGAAAGATAATTTCCTTAGATAGTCGGGATTCTAGCTCAAGAAGCAGGGCGTGCTTTTTTATCATTTCTGCAGCTTCCGCACCACATCCAGAACCAGGCTGGAATCATTAAGAACGTAAAAGTGAAGTGAGGGGAACCCCTTTTGCAAAAGTTCTTCGGCCTGCTTGTGGGTCCAAGCCTTGCCAATTTCGGCGGCGTGATCTGGACTTTCCATGATTTCGCCGACCAGCTGATCGGGCAGATCAATGTGAAAGGTTTTTGGCAAAGTTCTTAAGTGAACCGCCGAGCGAATCATTTTTAAACCCGGGATAATAGGAACGTTAATTCCAGCCGCGCGGCATTGTTCGACAAATGATAAGAATTTTTGATTGTCGAAGAACATTTGGCTGACGATGTATTCCGCACCGGCTTCGACTTTTTTCTTCAGGTACATGATGTCAGTTTTTAAGCTCGGTGATTCGAAATGCTTTTCCGGATAACCGGCAACACCAACGCAATAATTTAAAGGCGAGGTTCCCTCGAGGTCTTCAATAAATTTCCCTTTTTTTAGTTCTTGCACTTGGGCCACTAAATCGTGAGCGAAATTGTTGTTTGTCCGATCTTTGCGAGTTTCTTTTTGAAAGTTGGGCGCGTCCCCGCGAAGAGCAAGAACGTTATGAATTCCTAGAAAATTCAGTTCGATCAGGGCGTCTTCAGTTTCTTCACGGCTGAAACCAAGGCAAAGAACGTGTGCGACGGTATCAATCTTAAACCGATTTTGTATAATGCCACATATCCCAAGAGTCCCAGGACGTTTTCGAAAAGTTTTTCGCTCGAGGGCGCCATCGTTACGCTCGCGCAGGTAAGAAGTCGAAGAATGCGAAGTGACGTCAATCCATGGCGGATGCAAGGGCTGAAGGGCCTCGACCGTTTCGATGATGGCTTGGACCGAGGTCCCCCGCGGGGGCGGTACAATCTCGTAGCTGAAAAGTGGAGTTTTGGCTCTAGATAAATGTTCGATGACGTGCATGATTCAAATGTAGCGAATAATCACGTTTCAATCAACGGGTATGCGTTTTGGCTTACGGAGACTGAGATAAAAAAACGCTCCTAATAGACCGTACATAATTGAAAAAGCTTGAAACAGGGTGACCGAGATGGAGCCCAGTTGTGCATCCCTTTGTAAAACCAGATTGTAGAGAAAGAAAAAGGCCGCCTGACCGACTCCGACGCCCCCTGGTGAAATAGGCACCGCCGTGGCGATGAAGCCCAATGGCACCGCAAACAACAAGGGCATCAATGGCGTGTCGGGGTAGCCCAAAAATTGGGGCAAGCCAAAAAAGAAAATGAAGTTGCAGGCCTGGGTCGTCAAGCTAAGGCCCATGACCTTAAAAAATTGAGAACGGGTCAGTTGAAAACTCAGCAACCGCTCTAAATTACGTTGCGCGATCGGCAGGCTTCCGGACAATCGCAACCCCAGGGTCCTAATCCGGTAAAACCTTCGGGACCAGAGCGCTAAAAACAAAAGAAGAAACCCGCTAAATAACAAAATAACCAAAAAAATCAGAGGCCTGATTTTCGGAGAATCCAACAGATAATTATCGCTAAAGGCCACAGCAAATAGGCAAAAGAGCGTCATCGAAAACAGTCCGATGAGGCGATCGAATAACACCGATCCAATCGCGTGCGTTTTTTTGGACTCGAAATTTTGGATAACGTAGTAACCCTTGATAACATCACCACCAACGCCACCCGGTAGAAAAAATCCAAAAAATAATCCAACCAGTGTTAATTTAAAGCAAGCCCACCGGCCGGCCGGAATTCCTTGAGAGTTTAAAAGAATCCTCCAGCGTTCTGAAGCTATGAAAAAGGTGGCGCCAATCCAAGCCAAGCCCCACAAAAGAAGGTTCGGGTCCGTGAGCGAGGCCAGCTCGGCAACCGGCAGGCGTCCTGTCGACATCAGCCAGTAAATTAAAGCTCCTGAAATCGACAATTTCAGAGTCAAAATAACGATTGATCTTGCCTTTGGTGCCACCTCTCTAGAAGCAGATATTCGCTGGTTCTTGTCAAGGTGCAGGCCTGCTTAAATTTATTGATGAATCGTTCCGGGAAGCTTAGTTTCCAAGACCTATGAAAATATCAGTTTTTGGAACCGGATACGTCGGCCTAGTGACAGGGGTTTGTTTTGCCGAAATGGGAAACGATGTGATTTGTGCCGACATCGATGGCGCAAAAATCAATACTCTAAAGGACGGGCGCTCGCCGATCTATGAGCCTGGCCTGGAATCCCTGTTAAGATCTAATCTTGAACAAAAGCGAATTACTTTTACGACGGATTTAAAGATGGCGGTCGAATCTTCGGATTTTCTTTTTATCGGTGTCGGAACCCCACCCGGAAAAGATGGGGGCGCAGATTTATCCGCAGTTTATCAGGTGGCTAAATCCATTGGATCCCTAATGAGTGCCCGTAAAATGGTAATTAATAAAAGTACCGTTCCTGTGGGGACGCAAAAAAAAGTAGCCGAAATTATTTTCGAAGAATTAAAAACTCGTAACTCTAGTCTCGAGTTCGATGTGGTCTCAAATCCTGAGTTTTTAAGAGAGGGCGCTGCGGTCGAGGACTGCTTAAAGCCGGCGCGGGTCGTGGTCGGGTGTGAGTCGGCTCATGCCGAATCGCAAATGAGAAAACTGTATGATCCATTTTTGAAAAGTGGGAATCCATTTTTAGCCATGACACCAGAGTCGAGTGAGATGACAAAGTATTGTGCCAACGCAATGTTGGCGGCCAGAATCTCAATCATGAACGAGTTTTCGAGACTTTGCGAAAAAGTAAATGCGGATATCGAGCAAGTGCGTAAAGGCCTGGGGTCAGACTCTCGCATCGGGCCACAATTTCTATTTGCCGGGGTTGGGTACGGCGGATCTTGTTTTCCGAAAGATATGCAGGCGTTAATTCATACCGGTCAATCCTTTGACGAGTCGTTAGAGATTTTGAAGTCCGTGGAAAAAACCAATGCCTACCAGAAAGTGCGATTTCTGAAGCGAATTAGGGAAGTTGTTGGCGGCTCATTTAAGGGAAAAAAAATTGCTCACTGGGGCGTGGCCTTTAAACCCGGGACAGATGATATTCGAGAAGCCCCCGCCATGGAGTTTTTAAAGACTTACTTAAGCGAAGGCGCCGAGGTTGTAGCTTATGATCCGGTGGCGCAAAAGAATGCCCTGGCCGAGCTCAATTCGCCGAAGGCTTTGTCGTTTGTCGACAACCAGTACGATGCTTTGAAAGATGCCGCGGCATTAATTATTACCACCGAGTGGAAATCATTTCGGGAACCAGATTTTGAGCGAATAAAATCTTTGCTAAAGCAGCCAATTATTTGTGACGGGCGAAATCTTTACCATCCCGCAGACATGAAAGCCCTTGGCTTTAAATATCTGTCGATTGGTCGAAACTAAAAGTGCGTCTCAAAAATTCTTAAGCAATTGCGGAGCATAGGCTCTAGATCTTTGAGCGGCAAAGAGGTCGGTCCGTCACAAAGCGCTTTGCTCGGATCTGGATGGGTTTCAAGAAAAATTCCATCGACTCCAACGGCCAAAGCGGCGCGTGCAAGAGGCCAAACCATCTCGGCACGACCCCCGGAACTTTCGCCGGTGGCGCCCGGAAGTTGAGTCGAATGGGTGCAATCCATAATCACGGGGAATCCCAACCGACGCATTTCCACCAGTCCCGTCATGTCGTTGATCAGACGATTGTAGCCGAAAGTGGTTCCCCGCTCGCACAAAAGCAGATTTGAATTGCCGGCATTTACTGCTTTTTGCGCGATAGACTTCATATCCCAAGGAGCTAAAAATTGCCCTTTCTTAATATGAAGTACTTTTCCCGTCTTTGCGGCTTCCACCAGAAGATCAGTTTGCCGCGACAAAAAGGCCGGGATCTGAATGACGTCAGCGACTTTGGCCACCATCTCGACCTGATGAGTTTCGTGAACATCGGTAATCAGGGGACAGTTAATTCTTGATTTAATATTTATCAAACTATCCAAGGCTTTTGCCATTCCAGGTCCGCGGAAACTGGAGGAGCTCTGGCGATTGGCTTTGTCATAGGAGCATTTTAGAATCCAAGGTATGCCAAGCGCTTTTGTAACCCGTTGAATTTCAAGCCCGGTTTCTAAGACCATCCCCTCGTCTTCAATAATGTCGGGACCGGCAAAAAGCACAAATTTTTTGCGGTCACCCCAGGTAATTGAACCTTGAGAGGTTTCCAATACGACAGGCTTGGCAAGGGCATTAAACTCGGTCAAACGCACTCCTTCAGAGCTTTAATTATCTGATCCTGAATAGCTTCTGTCATATCCGGATACATTGGTAAACTAATTACGTGATCTGCGGCCCAACGAGAAACCGTCCAATCCATCGGTGGTGTTTTTGAATTGGCTTTGTACCAGGGTTGATCCGGCATAATTTTCGGATAGTGCACCGACGTGGGGATGCCTTTGTCGGAGAGTTTCTTTTGGAATTCGTCCCGATTTTTTACAATCAAAGTATATTGTGCCCAGACGCAGGTCCCTTCGGGCGCAACTTTAGGGGTGCTAAACCCTTCGGCCTTAATTGAAGAAAAAGCCTGAGTGTAGCGCTCGGCAATTCTTTGGCGTTGAATGACCTCCCACGGGAATCTTTCCAGTTTTGCCAGCAAGATCGCACATTGGAGGGTGTCCAGACGGCCGTTGATGCCCAAGCGGGTGTGATAATACCGTTTCTCGGAACCGTGTTCGCGAATTTCTTTCATGGCGACAAGAAGCTTCTCGTCATTGGTGAAAATTGCTCCACCGTCCCCGAAGCAGCCCAAAGGTTTCGACGGAAAAAAACTTGTCCCGCTAACTAAGCTCACGTTGCAACTTTTTTGATTTTTGTAAGTTGCTCCAAAAGATTGGGCGGCATCTTCAATAACGAAGAGATTGTGTTTTTTCCCCAAGGCATTGATGGCATCCATGTCAGGGATTTGTCCGTAAAGCGACACCGGAACGATCGCTTTGGTTCTTGGTGTGATGGCAGATTCAATTTTCTTAACGTCGATATTGAAAGTAGCGGGATCGATATCAACATAAATC
This sequence comes from Bdellovibrio sp., assembly GCA_043759945.1. Lineage (GTDB taxonomy): Bacteria > Bdellovibrionota > Bdellovibrionia > Bdellovibrionales > Bdellovibrionaceae > JAYUPS01. The sequence continues at coordinate 15,681 of JAYUPS010000162.1, read as the reverse complement.
GGAGTTGCGCCCGCAAGGATAATGGTTTCAGCCGTGGCAATAAAAGAAAAGGGAGTGGTGATGACTTCATCTCCAGGCCCGATGCCCAAAGCCATCATTGGAATTAATAAGGCATCAGTTCCGCTGGCGCAGGCCAATGCATATTTCGAGCCTGTGTATTCGGCCAGGGCGTTTTCGCACTCGACGACTTCGGGTCCGTTGACGTAGGCGGCGTGATCGAGAACCTTTTGGATGCGAGCATCGACTTTTTCTTTGATAGCTCGGTACTGAGCTTTTAGATCGATAAAGGGAACTTGGGACATAAGCACCTCATTCCTAGTTTCGTCCAAGGCATGAGCCGTGTCCAACGGAGATTTCAGCTTCTCTGCGGAAGACCTGTTGTTTTTTTAGAAGACGATGTGTGACCTGTTGCTAAAAATATCCAATCTGGTCACTTGACGACAGTTAGCGTCAAAAAGCGAGAGCCCCTCGGGCGGGGCTCTTTTTTCACAATATAAACTAATATAGTTTAATTTGCAGGGATTAAAACGAGCCCGGATTTTGGTGGGAGCGTGAAAAGATTCATAACTCCACGAAGGTCTTTGTATCCCATGGACTCGACATTTTGAAAGAATACACCAGGTTCGTTGAGCAGAACATAACCTTTGGCGAACGGCCGAGACCACACGGAGCCATCACGTACGGCGGGCGCAAGGGGAGCCCCTAAATCCAGAGCGTACCCCGCGTACAAGTTGCCAGGATTAATCCCTTCGTCGGATAAAAAGTCAGTGCCGTTACTGAATAAATAGTAGTAGGCCAGCGCATATTCTTTCTCGGCTAAACTGGCGGGCATGCCCCCGAGCACAATGGATTTATTCAACGTATGCACGCGATCGATGTATTTTTTCTGCTGAACCAGGGTCAGTTGTCCCAGGGTTCCACCGGTTAAGCCAACCTGATGAATTCCGGCTTCAATAAACTGAGCTTGGGCCGAATTAATCACCCGAGTTTGAGCATCCGACATGAAATTGCCGGCAGAGTCTGCGGACCAGTTTGAATTATGGACGATCTCGGTTTGGGGAAGTGCGCTTCGGATACTTTCTGCAAATAGAGCTACTCCACTTTGCCACTCGCCGACAGATATCGCGATCCCGTTTTGGTAGGCAACAGTGGCTGCGCCCGCGGCATTGACTATGCGGTAGTTCAAATTGACGTCATCAACGAACAGACCGCGGTAGCCTTTGGCTACAGTCTTCTTTGCTTTATCAATCCACGACAGACGATAATTTAAATCCAAAATGTTTGCCGCATAGACGTTGGGTTCGATGTACAAACGTTGTCCGCTCTGATCCCTTAAGATAAAAAGATCGTTCTGCGTATTGGCTTCGCTGACCGGAATCCCGTAAAGACTGGTGTAAGCCCATCCGCGGTTGTACGAATTTATTTTAGAATCAAATCCCGGCGAGTACACCAGAAGACGTTGAAATAAGTTATTCACTGATTGTTGGACTAGCGGATCGATCGAAGCAGAATAGAAATTAAAATCCACAGAGTCGGCACGAACCAAGCGCACTTTGCCAAGATGTTGAGATACCTGGTCAATCAAAAGGGGCGCTAGGGGAACCGGTGTTGACGAGGGGAAGGGCGGAGGATCAATCGAAGCACTCAAAACCGGAGTGCCTTGAGGCGACATCTTAAATGCTTGGCCACAACCTTGAGTAAAAATAAAACTTAGTCCGAAGAATCCAAGAAACCCTGTCAATGCTACTTTCGTAGATCTGGTCATAGTTTTCCCCTTACATAAAGACTACCGAGCCGTTCAATTTTGTGGGGAGAAAATGGAAAAAAATGTGAATTATGTCCCCGGTTGAGACGCCGAATATCTCATTCTGATTCGATTCAAAAATCAGTGGCATTTGAAATGAAAATTTCAGAGGCACGCCAATTGCTGCTGTTGGTCCCGAAACTGAACCTGGAAAGGTTCTTAATCGTAGTCAAACAAGGGAGGTTTTGTATGAGAGGAATGTTCGCAACCGGGGTCTTCTTACTGGCATTTGGAACGATGTCTACTGCTCAGGCAGAAGATCTAGAAATGGGAATGTTGGGTCTTACTGACGCCGAGGCGGTCGAGATGACAAACTTAAACGACGTGGATGCAAACACCATCCGGCGCGTTTACCAATGCCGGGCTCAAGACGGTCGCGGTCGATCTTACACGGCCATTGCTCGCAATCGATGGCAGGCGCAACGTCGAGCAGTGAATCAATGCCGCAACTACGCAGCAAGATGCTACTTGGTAAGCTGCCAAGCTCGATGGCAAATCGGATTTGGTGACCGTGATCGCTGGGATGATCGTTGGGATGGCCGTCGTGACGATCGTGATGACCGGGACGGACGGGACGACTGGAATCGCCGATAGTTAGTAGGCGCCAGACCTACTTATGACGACACGGATCGTTTTAAATAAAATGGCAATATCGTACCAAAGAGTCCAATTCTTCACGTACCACGTGTCGAGTTGGACTCTTGTTTTGTAGTCGGTGTCGGAGCGACCGCTCACTTGCCAAAGTCCGGTTATTCCCGGTTTAACGCTGGTGTAGAATTCAATTCGATTCCCGTACCGGGAGATTTCGTTGTCGACGATCGGTCGAGGCCCCACCAAGCTCATATCACCACGCAGGACATTCCAAAGTTGCGGAAGCTCATCAAGACTCGTTTTGCGAAGAAATTTTCCGATGCTCGTCACACGGGGATCGTCCGTGATCTTCATTTTTTCATCCCACTCTTTTCGAGCCGAAGCATTACTTGCCAACAGTTCTTTCAGAATTATGTCGCTGTTCAAAGCCATGGTTCGAAATTTGTAACAATTAAAGGTTTGCCCCGATTGCCCCACGCGCCGATGTTTGAATAAAACCTGAGGACCTGAAAATCGAATCCGTAGTGCGGTCCAAACTAATATTGGAGAAAGAAGCAAGATCATCGTTAGCGATGCGCTGATGTCAAATGACCGTTTTAGCCAGATTCGGGGACGGAAGTGAAGATTATTGCGAGTTTTTAAAATTAAAATTTCGTGGCTAAAAAAATGATGAGGCTCCATTTCAAATAAGGGCAGGCCCGACAGTGAGGGGACAAACTGCAGTTCCGGGAAGTGCAAAGTGAGCTCCTCGATTAAATCTTTTTGCGCTGCCAATTCAGAATCTTCCAACGCGATAATGATTTGAATACGACCTTTGGCTTTTAATTTTGAAATTAAATCCTCGGGCCGGATAATTTCGACCTTTCTGTCCGTCGGCATGCGCGCGTTTCTAGCCAGGGTAAATCCATAGAACTGTTCAATTTCGAATCCTAGAGAAGGTTCACTCATCAACGCCAGGTAGGCACTCGCCGCAGTTTCTTGTGTCCCCAAAATGACGGTCCGCAATTTCCAAAGCCCTAAGCGGGCCAGGAACCGACGCGTCCAATGACGTGAGATAGGCACCAGAAATGCGGCACTTAGCCAACCCATGAGCCAGACAACGCGAACGAAGGGCCATTTGGCGATGAGCACCACCACTCCGTGAAGAGCCGCGATGGTAAAAATGACCGATAAGAATACTCTGAGTTCATCCCAAAACGGCCTTCGTTCGGAATAAACGCCTAAAGAGTAAAACCGAAACATACAAAACAGCACAAACGCAAGATAGGCCCACCCATGGGCGCGACCCACGGTTGTCCACCACTGGTTCATTTGTTCCCAAGTTTGGTAATCCCCATAAACGGCCAGGCAGAAAAGACCAACAATAAATGCGATCACAAAAGCAATAAAGTCGGAAATTAACAGGGTGAACTTAGGGATCGAAGGATGATGGTGGGTCATGGTCCATAGTTAATGGGTCCTTGATGGAAACGGAATATTTTTCATTCTAAACTAACCCAAATTTGACGCGTCACAGAATTGAGACTAGAGCTGCCGATATGAATAACCGCAACAGAATAAAACTATTGTTTCTTGTTCTTATTTTTTCGTCGATTGCCAGTGCCCAAAAGAATTCATTTTCAGATTTGAAGCTAACGTCTCAATTCTTAGTCAAAGATCTGACATGCGGTCTTCTGTCGTGAAGAAGTGTCCTTAAATTGTTCATTTAATACTTATGAAAAAAGGAATTCACCTTGAAACATCTGATTGGCTTCATTGGAATTTTATTTTCCCTGTCGACATTTGGAAACGCACCGAGCTTTCCCGAGGTCGCGGCTGGCCCCTGGTCTCAGGATCAGAAGGTCAATATTGCCTCCGCCGTGATAAGGATCATTTTAAATGCCGAGGATACCAATCATTGCTCCGCAACTTTTATCGACAACCAAGGGACAGCTTTAACGGCGCTTCATTGTTTGCGCAACTGTTTGCTGACGAATCAGAATTGGAATTCCGCTCGCGAAGGATTCCCACCTGTCGATATAACTTTGATTCCAGATCAGGTCCCTAAATCAATTTTTTGTCCAGAGATCTCAGTTTCCGGACATCCGGAATGGAATAATCCGCAAGTTCTTCATACGGGATGGGGGCTAATTTCTTACACGGATCGATTCGTTAATACTTTTCCTCAGCTCCTGGCTGAGCTTAAAGGCAAAGGTTATTCTGCGAAAGACGGCGATTTTGCCATCCTAAAATTTAAAACTATCGGCAACAGTTGTTTAAAATTGGCGAAGCAAAAATCGACAGATTTATGGCTGGTGGGCTTTCCCATGATAAAAGATTTGGCCCCCACGACTCATAAAATTTCTAGTGGGAAAGCTTATGCGTCGGCAAAGGAAGCTCAGTTTTACGTGAAAAACGCGGGGCCTGCTTTCGATGCGCTCTACGACCGTCCGGGAGTGATATTGAGTTCGGCGCCCAACCAATTTGGGTTTAGTGGTTCACCAAGTCTCGATGCACACGGAAAGATTCTGGCCCTAAATTCTGCGCTGATGGTTTCGACTAAAAAGGTCGACGGTCAAGATGTTGAAATCCGAGAGACTCAATCCATTGAAATGGATTTTATCCTAAAGATTTTGCGAGCCCAGGGTTTCAACGAGCCAGTTTGTAATCAAACAGGCAACTAATGTCGGTTTTGAACTGCGCCCACGGATATAATAAAAAAGAAAAGCGTTGCGAAGGTGACGACAAGTCCTGCTCCGAGTGGCCAATCAAAATGAAAGCTTAAAATAAAAGACACAATGGCCGCTAGTATTCCAAAAGACCAGGCCGTTCCAAGTCGCCGAAGTAAAGATCCTCCCTGTTTGGTAGCCAGGGCCGCAGGAATGACCAGCGCGCTAAAAACAACCAAGACGCCGGCGTGGTGGGTTGAAAAAGTAATCACGACGCTGAACAGGAAATAGAACAAAATATCAATCCAGAGCGAAGACTTTTGTCCGCAGGTGGATTGCCAGAACTCAGTTCGGAAAAAATAGTGAGCTATGGCCACCAAAGCGTAGACCACGGCGACCAAATAGACCTGTGCCCAAGTTGTAAAAAGCAGATTGCCAATCAATGAGTTTTTTAAATGCTCCGATCCATGCGGAGATTGGTCTAAAACGAGAATCAAAAAACCACTTGCCAGGGCATAGGTAATTCCAACCAGGGTTTCTTGAGAAATTTTTCTTTCGACACGTCTAAAAACGGCTAGTAAAATCGAAGCCAGACAGCAAAAAATTAACGAGACTGAAATATTCCAACCAGGACTGTCGTGAAAAAAAATAGCACTGGTTGCGGCACCCAGAGTCGCAACTTGCGAAAGACTGATGTCAACAAAGATGATGTCTCTTTCAATGATGTGCAGACCCAAATAAGAATGAATCAAAATTAGAAGAGCCGTTAAGGCAAAGGGTGCGCTAAGAAATAAAATTGAATCGGTCATTTTTTCGCCGTTTCAAAAGTTTTAACTAATTCTTCGATTAGATCTTCCGTTGTGTTAATCTTAATTGCTCCGCCCACAGAAACTGGAACCAAGGCTCCGACTGTTTCCGGCAACTGGCTCTGAATTTTCTTAACCGCATCTTGGTTAAAATAATTTTCAATCAAAACCAATCGAATCTTTTCTTGCCTCATTTGCCCTATTAAATCTTGCAGGTGTTTTGTGGTCGGCGGGATTCCTGGTTTAGGCTCGACAAAGTAACGATTTTTAATTTCAAATCGGTTTAGGAAATAGGCAAAAGTCTTATGGTAGGTCACAACCTCTTTTATACCAGTTTGATCCAGTCGTGTTTTCCAATTTCTGGTTTTTTCTTCCAGTCGTTTTTTTAAAAAGTTCGCATTTTTTAAGTAAGACTGTTTGTTGGGTGGATCCAGTTCCCCCAGGCGTTCAGCAATCAGGATTGCGGCATTACCCATGCGAATGGGATCTAATTGAAAATGAGGGTTACCCCCGGAATGAATGTCTCCCTGCGCTCGAGATATTTTTCCGTGCGGAATTTCGATGGGGTCCAACTTTGGGGCTAACTCAAGGTATCCCAGGGTGTTCTTTCGTATTTTTGGATTACGGGAACCGTCGACCAAAGACTCCAGCCACGCGGATTCCAGTTCAAGACCCTGAACCAAAATTAAATCCGCTGTTCGCATTTTAACCATAAAAGAAGGTTTTGCCTCGATTTGGTGGGGATCTTGCGTCCCTTTGCCAATGGAAATAATTTCCGTTAGATCGCCGCTAACTGCGCTCGTCAAGGCTGCAAGATCTTGGGTGGTCGCGACGACGCGCAATTTTTCAGAGCTCCATGATAACGAAGACACCAGAATCAAAATGAGAGTTAGATTCAAATTAGTAAGCATGGGCCGGGTGAGCTCCGATTGTAAAATTCGCTTGTAAAAAAACTCTCTTTTCGTCGGCCTCGCCGTTCGCATTGAGCGGCAGCTTACCCTGCCCGAATTCTAAACGGTAAGAAGAAAACTCGGTCGGGGCAAAGACAAGTGCGGCTGCACTGCGACTGGACTTTTTGTTTGGGAGTGCCAAAGGGCGAGTGATTGGATCTGCCGCGCCTTGAGTCGAAAGAGTTTCGATTCGCAAGCCCGCCGACCAACGTTGCAAAAATTGGTATTGTCCCCATAGGGAGACTCCTTGCGAGGATTCGGAGTTTGTTCCCGGCTGCTCCAGGGTGCGCCGGATTGCTTCGAGTGCGACGATAGCCGAACGGTATTTTCCGCCCTCTGTGGGCCGCCATTTAAAAGTCAGATCAGCTCCCGACAGAATGGTGGATGTGCGAAGGTAGTTCTGTCCTTGAGCTCCGGAAACGCCGAGCTCAAAAGTTGAATCGGAACTGGTCTCAATTAAATTGGCCCAACGGACTAGTCCGACCACATCGCCATTAGCGGGGGAATTAAATTCCTCGTTTTCGCCCTCGCCGCGGAGCGCCTGAAGAGTGATTTCGCTAAACCAATTGATTGGCAAAAGCGCTGCAACCGAAGCACCGACGTCGTTCAGGCCCTCGGGTCCCAATAACTTAGAATTGACTAAAGGGGCTTCAATAAACGGAAAACTGTGAGAATGAAGTTGGTTGTGTTTTCCAAAGGCAGCTTTGAATTTTCCAAGCCTTAACAAAACTCCGGAAACTGAAGTCGAATCGACGTACAATGTTTCGGGTTCGACGAGCCAGGTCTGCTGGATAGATTGGCTTGCGGTGTCGAATTTATATTCCGGAACGATGGTAATTAAAATATTGAGCTTATGATAGGGATCAACTTCGGAATAGAAGGCGATTTCCGCTTCCCGCAGGTCAAAGCCGTTTCTGTTAGGACTCGCGTCGTCCCTGTTTAAATTTGAATTTTGATAAAGTAAAAGAGCATTGGCGCTAATATTGGGAGAGTTCTGCGCAAAGGCAAAATCACTCAATAGGGCAAAGAAGACCAGCACTAACGATTTCATAAAGTTCCTTTGTTTCGTCCGAGGTCTAATCATCGTGAGCAGCTTATTGCAAATAATTTGCATTATTGGAGCGGAGTGGTAGGAACCCTGTTATGGCTTCTAGCAAAATTCTGCGTACTTCAGAGGATCGTTTGTCCGAAGCGGGTTACCGTCTTACGTCCCCGCGTCGGGAAATGCTTCGGTTATTTATTGATGCCGACAGGCCTTTGACGATCACCGAAGTTTTTGACCTAACTTCTAAAAAAATCCGTATTGATCGGGTTTCTACCTATCGAATTATTGAAGTGTTTAAGAAGATGGGACTGATTCACTCGGTGGGTGATGCCGGGTTTATTTTTTGTTCTCATGCTCACGAGAAAGTTGCAGATCATCATCTGTATTTAGTTTGTGAAGGTTGCTCGGACGTTCAAGAAATTGATTTGCCCGCAAATTTGCAGTCTGAATTAAGCAAACTTGTCGAAGAGGCTGGTCAATTTAAAAACAAGGGTCCTATTCAGGTAGCGGGTCGTTGTGGAAAATGTGACTAAAGCTCACTAGCCTTCACTTAAGAAGCAATATGCCAGTCGTCGGGATCAATATCGTCGAACTCAAGGTCTTCGAAATCAGATCCGGTCACTTCCTCTTCCCTTCGGATAACTTCCTTTATCCATAAATCATCGCCGACAGCAACCCGGTTAGAGTCCCTAAACTTCTGAGCTTCATCAATCGAAAAAAATTGAAGCAGATCAGGGTTTAGAAATGTTTTCGATTGAAGATCCATCTGAGTTTTCATAGCGAACTCCTTCTGTTTTGCGAATACAGATTGAGCAAAGAGGGGACCGTCAAAGAGGTGGGTTTAATGCCCTAAGGAACCTCTAAGTAACAGAATTTTGGGGTATTATTCCGCTAGTTCGTAAAATATCCCGGGGATGATTTCAATTGAAGATCTAAGTCGAGGCTTTGGCGCATAGAGCGCTCACCGTTGAAATCAATCCTTTGAGATCCAATGGCTTTTCTAAAATTTCAAATCTTTCCGAGCCGGGAATGCGGCGAGCGTTCTGCGGCGCTGCGGTCATAATGATGCACGGACAGCTTCGAAGTCGTTCTTCGGATAGGCCGTCTTTGAGTTTTAAAAAATCACCGGCCGTCATGGATCCCATATGGTAATCCACGATAATCACTGCGGGAAAGATGGTTAGGGACGCCAGCTGGTCGAACGCAATCTGCGGATCCGCATAAGAAAGCACCTGCAACCCATCGGCTTTAAGCGCCCATACAACCACGTCACGCAAATCATCATCATCATCGATAACCATGACCAAAGGACGATCTGTGGTGGCCCGCATGGCTTCATCCCTTAGGTTGGTGAAGATGGTTACGGGTATCGAAAACCAAAATACGGTTCCAATCTCTGGCTGACTTTCAACTCCAATTTTTCCCCCGTGGGCTTCAATAATCTTCTTACAAATAAATAGTCCAAGACCATGCCCTTCTTCTGTTCGCGAAGCCGTTGTCCAATTTTCTTCGAAAACTTTCCCCAGATTTTCTTTCTGGATCCCAATCCCCCGGTCCCGAATTTCAAATTTCAAAATTTCCTGGTCCGTGGTCACGGTAATTAACAATTCGGTATCGGGGTGACTAAATTTACAAGCATTGCTAATGAGGTTGGTTAAGACCTGATAGATTTTTGATTTATCGATATCGATTAATACCGGTTCTTTTGGCAGGACCACTTTTAGTTTCAGTTTTTTGCAGGAAGATTCGTTTTCAAAGGCATGAACGGCCTCGTCTAAAATAACCGCCAAGTTGTTACGGGTCTTATTCAGTATGAAAAGACCATCCTCGGTTGGTTTTCGATCTAATAAATCATAAATTAAAGATTTCATGCGTTCGGTGGTTTCTAAAATTCGTTGAGCGTGGACAATGACTTCCGGACCAGGATTTCCCTTGAGCAGAAGCTCCGCGCTGAGATGGATTGCGCTTAAGGGATTTTTGATATCGTGGCTGACAATTGAAATCATTTTCTCACGCTCAAGAAGGGCGGCCTGTGCTTCGGCCTTGGCCAAGGATTCGTCGATTTTTAAATTTCGTTCGCGCAAAACTCTGGACACAACCGCAGGCAAGCGATCCAGTCGAGACTTCATAACGAAGTCTTCAACCCCGGAGCGCATCATATCGGCTACGCTTTCTTCGCCGATGCCCCCGGAAACAACAATAAATGGTAATTCCTGTGCAAAACTTCGAACCAGACGAAGTCCATCAAATGCATCAAACCCCGGAATATTGTAATCCGAGAGAACCACATCCCAGGACTGGAGCTCGAGAGCAGACTGCAACTCGGAGCCCGTTTGGACTCGGCGACAGTCGGACCCACCAAAACCATGTTTTTTCAGGCAATAGACGATCAGTTCAAAGTCCTGCGGCGAGTCCTCGACAACCAGGACCCGAAGCGGGGAAAGATCGATTGGCTTTGTTAGGGCCTGTGAACTAGTCAGAGGGTTGTTCATTCAATAATAACCAATAAGTTCCTAAATTTTGCACGGCCGATGTAAACTCGTTAAAGTCGACGGGTTTCCGGACGTAGCTGTTCGCTCCCAGGTCATAACCGTCAATAATATCTTTGTCTTCCGTGGAGGTCGTCAGAATGACGACCGGAATAAATTTGGTTTTGGGGTTGGCGCGAATTTTTTTCAGGACCTCGAGCCCATTCATCTTCGGCAATTTCAAATCCAAAAGTATAAGCTGTGGGGAAAGACCGCCCGTTTTTTCAAAATACTCTCCCGATTCCGAAAATAAAAGTTCAATTGCCTGAGCGCCATCGCGAGCGACCACGATTTCGTTTCGAACTCCATTTTTTTTGAGCGCTTTAATGGTCAGAACCTCGTCTTGTTCGTTATCCTCGACCAAAATTATGTGAGGAATCTTCTTTAAAATTTGAGCCATGCTAGGCCTTTCCCTTGAGCGTAAAATAAAAAGTTGTTGAAACCTGGGGCTTAGAATCGGCCCAAATTTCTCCGCCGTGACGGGCGATCACTCGTTTTACAGTTGCAAGTCCGATTCCCGTGCCTTTGTAATTGGTGTTGTCATGCAGCCTTTGAAATGCTTGAAATAGTTTATCGTAATATTTCATATCAAAACCGACACCGTTGTCTCGAACATAATAGGCAATTCCGTGATCGGAATCGGTGGCGCCAAACTCAATCGTCGTGTTTTTATTTTTTGAAGAATACTTAAGGGCATTCGAGAGCAAATTTTCCATTGCCACACGAATTAAGCCCGGATCTCCATTGACCATAAGGGACTGGGGCGCTTTCAGTTCGGCTTTGCGCTCTGGTTCTAGGGCAAGCAATGCCCCGAAAATTTCCCGGGCCATCTGGCTAAGATCAAAATCTTTAAATTTAAGTTCGACACGCGTCAGTCGGGAAAGGTTCAACAGGTCATCAATTAAGATACCCATTTTTTGAACGCCCTGGCGGATGTAATTCAAATACTTGACGCCACTCTCGTCGATCTTTGACCGATATTCTTCAATGAGTATCTGGCTGAAACCATCGATGCCCCGAAGCGGGGCACGCAAATCATGTGACACCGAGTAACAGAATGCTTCGAGCTCTTTGTTGGTTGCCCGAAGTTCCACTGTTCGGTTCATAACTTTATTTTCTAAATCTTGATTTGCGGCATCTAAGTTGTTAACGAGCGCTCCGTAGTTGCCAGAAAGTCTCCGCAATTGTTGGCCGCCCGCAAGGGATAAAAATAATCCGGCGCCTATGCTAAGCGTGATAATTACCAGCAACGAGGATGTCGCCCCGGCTTGGGTCGCTTGCAGGTGCTGAGCTCGCATCTCTATTTCGGTTGTTTCAAAGTCTTCCAGATGTAGCTTTATCTCGTTCATTATTAGTCGGCGCTCCACCACATCGGCGGAAAGGGAGACCAAGTTTTCGTTTCTTCGAACTTTCGCTTTTTGGGCCGAAGTCACCCACTGGTCAAAAGTCGTTTTAATTTTAGCAATTTTGTCAGTCTGCGACGAACTGCCAGCGACGAAACCTTGAAGTTCTGAAAACATTTTTGGCGCAACGGCTAAAGACTCTTCGTATTGGTCTGCAAAGGTAACTTTGGAGGTTAACAAATATCCTCGCAAATTTGATTCCGTCTCGATGATTACCCGATGCAACCGCGCGACCGAGACGAGAACCGTATCCGAAATGGCGACCCAAGAATTTAACTTTTGAACAGAGTTAACCTGGTAAATAAAGGTACAGACTAAAATAATACAAGTCAGAATCGGAGCTGCAATAGTTTGAAACAGAAGATTCCGAAACTGTTTACTTGCCAAGCTTTTTTGGGAATCTTCAAGTCTGTGGTTGGCCAGTCCAAACGCGAGCCTGTCAAATCCTGACAGACCCTTTCGAAATGTTTGCACCACAACCAATAATCCCAGCAGGCACAAAAATCCGGCTATAATTAAGAACACGGGTGAATTCAAGACCACAAGTGCTTTCATACGGGCATCTGCAATAGGTGACAAGCCTTGTGTTTGTTAAAGGCTTGGAATAATAACTTGGGATGAATTTAGAACTCGGTCTTCCCGCTGCGGTGGTTTTGAAGTATTTAAACAGGCGCAGGCTCGAACTGGCTAAATCCCAACCCGAGCATGATGAGCTGAAAACCTTTGTTCACAAAATGAGGGGAAATGCGGCCACGTTTGGATTACCCGTTTTGGGCTTCTTGGCCGCAAAAATCGAAGATGAATTGATATCTCGTCAAGCCCCAGACTCTAAGTCTTTAGAGCTGTGGGTGAACCAATTGAGGCTGGAAGTTGACTCCCAGATTGCTCGATCTCTGGCTTCGATTTAGCTAGTGACAGGATGTAAACCCCAGATCCCAGAAATAGGATCGCAAACAGTGCCGTTACGCCGGTGGGATCCCATCCCAGGTTTCGCTCCAAAAAATATCGCAAAGTTTGGATCACATAATAGAGTCCAACTAAACCGGCAAATCCTGCGGCCGTCATCGTTACAGCGACGAGCAGAAGCCGACGAACGGTTCGCTCGGCGGCTTCAATAAAACTGATCCCAGATTTGTTCGTGGACGATACAACTTCTCTCCCTAGCCAGCGATTAAACCAGTTTTGAGCAAAGTAGAAAAGGACACCCCAAATCAGATTTTTCATCGTTTAGACCTTTTTGTTTCCGCGGAAAAGATTAGCAAAAAACCAAATCGCAATTCCGGCCGCCAAGGCCGCAAAGATTCCGGGATTTTTCTTCACATAAGAAACTGCAGTTTTTCCGTAAGCCTGAGCGCTGGCTTGGATTTCTTCGGCACTTTTACGAATTTGAGCTTTTACGTCATCGACGTTTTCGAAGGATTGTCCCAAGATGCTCTCAGCAAAGGCTTGAACATCCGATAAACTTCGAACATCAGCCAGGCTTTTGACCTCGGACTTAACATCAGAAGCCATGTCTTTAGCCGAAGTTTTAATGTGGGATGGTGTTAAATTTTTCTTTGCGGAAGTTACAGAGCCGTTCATTTGATTTTCCATTTTTTGTTCCTTTAAGTTTTTTCTTTAGTTATTAGTTAAGTGGGTTTTGTTGGAGATCCATTGACCTTGTCGCGAGCTTGCTCAGTGTACTTTGACATGAATCCCGAAACTTTATCATTGGCTTCGTCTTTGGCCATTCCGTACTTTTGTTGAAGTACACCTGAAATTGCGGTGGCATCTCCCCGTGTTTGTTCCCATTCATCGCCCGTGACTTTGCCCCAGGCTTTAATAAGGTCGCCTTTAATTTCTTTCCATTTTCCCGTAATAATATCTTTGTTCATATTAACTCCTGAAAGTTATTTAATTGTTAAGAAGTCTTAATAATTTAATGAGATCTGTTGAAATTAGAGCCTGGGTGCGCCACGTCCACGAAGTAGATTTACCGCAAAACTAATGACGGCCAATACCAGGAATACAAACAAAAGAGTTTTCCCAATATCCATAGAAATGCCTGCGAAACCAGTTGCACCAAGTACGAAAGCTACCAGGGCGATGACAAAAAACGTTATTGCGGCGTTTAACATAGATCCTCCAATTTTAAATTTTCAGAACTCACTAATTGAGCCCTTCATGCGACCTGTTTTTGCAAACCGAAGTCCTGACCTGTTCTTCGGCCCAAATCTTAGGAAATCGTAGAAGAGGTTTTAATTCTAAAATTCGGGGGATTTGTTCCACAAAACACTTGCGGAATAATTCCCCGATGGGTAGGAGTGTTGAACTATGAATGATAAAAAGCTGATTTACCTTGTTGATGATGATTGTGATCTTGCAGAAATCGTTGCTGCTTTTTTTAAGCAAAAGAACGTCGATGTTCTTCACCAAACCGATCCGATCAAAGCTCTTATTGAACTCAAAAGTGGTCGGGTGACCCCGGACGTGGTGATTACAGACTTGAATATGCCGGAGCTTTCCGGAGTTGAGTTTATTAAACGCGCCAAGGAACAAGGTGCCTCTTTTCCTATAATTTTAATTACAGTGTCCCATGATGTGGACGTTGCTGTGAGCGCGATGGAAGTGGGAGCCGCAGACTTTGTGGTTAAGCCCTTGCACTTTCCGCAGCTTTGGATTTCTGTCCAACGAGCGATGAAACTTTTTCATCTGAGCAGTGAAAATCAAACTCTGCGAGAGGCCGTAAATATATCCCGCGGGATTAATCCCGATGGCGTCATCGGGAAAAGTTCGGCGATTAAGCAGGCCCTTGAACTAGCTCAGCGAGCCGCTAAAAGTACGGCAACGGTTTTAATCACGGGCGAGAGCGGTGCCGGGAAAGAGATTTTCGCAAAAACAATCCACAACACGAGCCCGCGCAATAAGAAACCATTTATCGCCATCAATTGCTCGGCGATACCCGAGACTCTGCTGGAGTCTGAACTTTTCGGGCACGCCAAGGGTGCTTTCACGGGAGCTTCTGATAAAAAAATAGGACTCTTCGAAGAAGCCGACGGCGGAACTTTGTTCTTGGACGAAATCGGAGACTTAAATTTGCCACTGCAGGCTAAGCTTTTGCGCGTATTACAAGAGCGAAAGATAAAACGGGTGGGGGAAAACCAAATGCGCCCCGTGGATGTTCGTATCGTGTGCGCGACTCATAAAAATCTGATGCAAGAAATAAAGGATAAGAATTTTAGAGAAGATTTGTTTTTCCGGCTCAATGTTATCCCGTTGCATATTCCACCTCTGCGCGAGCGAAAAGAAGACATCCTTCCCTTGGCAGAGTTTTTCTTAAAGAAGTTTTCCACCGTTAATAATGTTAAAATTAAGGGTTTTTCACCCGAAGCGGTCAATTACATCTTAAACCATCGCTGGACCGGGAACGTGCGTGAGCTCGAAAATTCTATCGAACGCGCGGTGGTGCTTGCAGAGTCCGATCGAATTGACGCGAATTCTTTTTTAATGAGTCAGGCTGTGGAAGTCCAAGACCAAGTTTCAACAGGTGAACTTCCAAATGGCGAGAATGTCTTTGCCGTTCATTACGGGGAGAACTTTGAAACTTTGAAGGAAATCGAGAAGCGTTACATTAAATACGTCTTTACCCGAAACCATCAGGCCAAAGAAAGCACAGCAAAAATTCTTGGGATTGATCGAAAGACCCTTTACACCCGTTTGCAGGAAATCGACCTCGAACATTGAGGAAGTAGATATGGATCAAACACAAGACAAAGATTTTAGAAAAGTAACTCAGATCCTGTGTCAAATTCGAGCCGACACCTATTTTCTATAATCTTTGTCTTGTGTTTGATCCATATCTACTTCCTCAATGTTCGAGGTCGATTTCCTGCAAACGGGTGTAAAGGGTCTTTCGATCAATCCCAA
>JAYUPS010000161.1:0-3722 GCA_043759945.1 Bdellovibrio sp. | reverse complement strand
ACACTTTTAGCTCTGACCTTGATGCTAGCATTTTCAATTCTTCTCACACCGATTGTTGTTCGAAATCTAATTTCTGGAGCTCTTTCGAATGTGGCAAGTCAAACAGCTGGTCTTGCGGCCATTGGGTTGACAGCTGGATTTGCAAGTCCGGGAGCCCTAGCAGGGCTTGCGTCCAAGGGAACAAAAAAGGCATACGGTTGGGGTGCAAGTAAAGCTTGGCAAGGGGCCAAGAAAACATATCAAGGCGCAAAAGCTGCTCCAGGATTTGCAAAAAATCAGTTTTCGAAACGACTGCAAGCTCCACAAGAAAAGCCTGAACAGCCGGAATCTTAAGTCGATCTTAAAAAATAAAAAATCAACCTCGGAGGTAAAATGAAATTCACAACAGCGTGGGCTAAAACAGCGGCCCAGAATGTCACACTTAAAATTGCAACCCTTGTCCTTGCCGCTGTATCTCTGATCCAACTGTTTGTCATTGGTGGACTGGCAGCTCGTGATTTACCGGTCATTGAGCGTGGATGTTTCTCACGCCCACTGCAAGCAAAGCCCATTGATCCCACAAAAAATGAAATCGAAGCGTTTCTGATCGAAGCCCTTCCTATGCGATTTGATTCCAACGGGTATTTAAAAGAAGGATTTCTTTCGATTGAAGAAACGGTTTCCCGCGAGAAGGAACAAGCGACGCTAAAACAGCGCCAGATTCAACAGCGAATTCTAGTTCAGGATGTAAAATCTGATGGCAAAGAAGTTTTGGTAACAGCAGATCGACTCTTTTCAGTCGGAAAAATTCGGTCCGCACTTTCGCTCAATCTAAAAGTAGTCGTGCAAAAATCAAACCGGACGGAATCAAATCCCTACGGACTTATTCTGAGCTCGGTTAATCAAATCGAAGAGAAGGAGGAAAAGTGATTGTCTTGATTCAAGTGATTCTCGCACTCTGTCTGTCGCCACAAGTCTTTGCCGAAAATGTGAAGACCATCAAACTTTGCGAAAAAAGCGTGGCCACCATTTACATTTCTCCCAAGGGAACCGTTTTAGATTTTCCGTCTGAGCCCGAGAAAGTTGTGCTGGGAACAAAAAATTCATTTTCAATTGCATATATCCGAAGTGATCTCGCAATTTCGCCTGCGACTTTAAGTTCAAAATCAAATTTGTTCGTTTATCTTCAAGGTCGCAGATTCGTTCTTGATCTTGCAACTTCGCAAGCCGGAGTAACGCTTTATTTTATTAAAGACTGCGATGCAGATAAGGTGTCGGTGAAGAAAAATGGAAAATAAAGAACAAACGATTGAACTCACCACCGAGCCAAAAATCGAATCGCGATTCGGATTTGGCAAAGACAACAAAATACTCTCGAACAGCACGATCAAATATTGTTCGATCGCCACCGGGGTTTCATTGGTTGTCGTCTTTCTAATGAGAAGTCCTGATAAAGACGCCCAAGAAGGCCCAGGCGTAAAAACCCCTGAAGCTTCACAAGTCAGTTCAAATTCAGACAGGGGCACATTCGAAACGTATTCGGCATCGCAAGAAAGTGATCGACTCAAAGAGCAAAACAAAAAGGGCCGAAAAAACGTGCTAGTGAGACTTCCGGGTCTTCAAAAAATTGATCGACGTAAAGCCGGACAAATTCCACCAGGTAGTCTTGTGAAAGCGGTTTTAATCACCGGCGCATCAAATGGCCCAGTCAGAGCTGAAATCACAGAAGCTCTTCGTATCCAGGGTGAAACATTAATTCCCGCTGGTGCGACCTTACTTGGCTCTGGCCAATCCACTGAAGAGCGGCTGATGGTCCGATTCACTCAGGTCGTATTTAAAGATGGAAGTTTTGAAAATATCCAGGCGCAGGCCGCTGATGCCGAGGATAAGACCGTTGGCCTTCGCGGATCAAGAGTCGGAAAATACGCAATGAAATATGCGACTGCCATCGGGTTAAATTTTGTGGGCGGCATGGCAGAGGGTCTTCAAGACCGCGAAGTCGTCGGTCAACAAGTTGTGACAAAACCAACTGCACAAAACGCTCTTTTGAACGGAGCCAGCAAAGCCACTCTTGAAATGGCCAATGAGACGATGACGGATCTTAAAAACACCGCGCCGATTATTCAAATTCCGGCCGGTCAGGAAATTTTTGTGATTTTTGAATTGGGACAGTAAACCGAGTTAGCATGACCAACTCGATGGTAGAGTAATCTGTAATTACTTGGTCAAACCAGAGGCTTCAGCAGCGACAGTTCCGCCTGAATCAACAGCTTTGTATCTATAGCTGAGTAAGCCATTCGCCTGCAATTCAATGAATTCTTCGATTTGTGCTCCAGCATACGAATATTGAAGAGAGAGCTGATTGGTTGAAATCGTTCCAACATGGTATCCTTGATAAATTAAGTCTGAGCCACTAATCTCAAGGTCTTGTGATGAGCAGACATTCCAATTTGCAACATCCGTTGTAAAACTCCAGCAATTTTTCGTAGAAAGAATATTTCCATTTTGATTAATTTCAATTTTTGCAAGAGCAGGAGAAATCGAACCGAACGCCGCTGATTCAAATTTTCCGTTGCCTGTCCAGACTCCATCTAAATTCGACGCAATAGCTGAGCTTCCAAGAACAAAAATAAAAAGCACTGTAAGTAAACGCATTTTCCCCTCCAAGGGTTGAATTGACATGATCAACTCGATGGCCCGATAGCCAATGTTATTGAATCACCGAGCGAAGAAAATATTCTTCATCCA
Source organism: Bdellovibrio sp. (assembly GCA_043759945.1). Taxonomy (GTDB): domain Bacteria; phylum Bdellovibrionota; class Bdellovibrionia; order Bdellovibrionales; family Bdellovibrionaceae; genus JAYUPS01. The sequence continues at coordinate 995 of JAYUPS010000161.1, read as the reverse complement.
CTAAACCGCCACTATACGTTGATCGCAAAAGTAAATTTCCATTTTGATCCAATCTATAGCTCACGTCATGAGACATAGAGAGATCCGTTACATGACGCACTTTATTGATGTGCTCATTATTCAGAATTTTGTAAGTTGAAGCATATTGTGAACCGTCATATTGGACTTCGTTACCATCGTCATTACGAACAAAACTTGCTCCCTCACAAAAACTACCATCTTTTAGTTTATAAACTTTAGTTGCGCTCACTTGCTGACAGTTTGTTTGTTCGAACTTCCTCCAGGCTTTTACCACTGGAGTCCCAGCTGCACATTCTGGCATACCGAAAGCAATTTCGTATGACCCAGAGATATTTAAGCAAGCAGCATGCACGGAAAACCCGACCAGAATTATCGACAAACTTAAGATTAATTTCATAAGAACCCCTCTGACTGGCAAAGTACCGATTCAAATACTCCTAAGCAAGAGATAATGCGATCACGAATGCCCCAACCATCAGCACTCAGCGCGTCATAGCTGAATAATTCGAATCTTCCAATAGCCTCCCAAATGCAAAAACAAAACGACCTCCATGAGCGTATTCAAACAACGCTCAAAAATGCTTCGCTACTTCTTGAGCCTGTAAAAGAACTGATTCGCGGGATCGAGACTAACACCATTCCGTGGCACATCTGCGCGGGCTGGATGGTCGGCTCCGTATTGGTGCTATTTTTTAAAATTGATCTATTTATTCTTAGTCATACACGGTTCAGTGGCCTGTACCCTTATCATCCGATTCTTTACAAAATGTATGCGTTTTCTTTTTCGACACTGGCGTTCTGGCTATGGGCTTGGGGCGAGGTCAAAAAGAAAAAAGATAAACTCAAAGTTCTCACTAACGCTTTTAAAAACGCCGGACTTGAATCAAAAATAGGTCGGCTTCCGAATCTGATCTCAGATTATCCACTTGATCCGCTGACTCGAAAAATGCGACTGACGAATGCAGGCTTTCCGG
>JAYUPS010000160.1:0-3725 GCA_043759945.1 Bdellovibrio sp. | reverse complement strand
CAACCAAAGGGACCAGTTTCAGAAATTCTGCGCCCAGCTAAACGTGGTCGCGACCACGTAGCGATCGTAACTTGAGCCCGACTGCGTGGATTTATTGCTGTTGTACGAAACCGAGTTATTCCAAGACAAAATCTCACTCAATGGGGATCGTGTACTAAGACTTAATCCATAATTTGAATCTTTACGGCCAGTCGTGTGCTGGGCGTAATTTGTGCTGTAGTAACTTAATCTTGTGTTGCCCGTGGTCTTATCAAAAATCGGCATGAAATAACCAACGCCCAAATCCAGACGCGTGTACTTTTGATTCACTCCCGCCGCCATGTTATTTACAAAACCCAAGTCCAAATTCCAAGCTTTGGAAGCTTTGTCATCGGTAAAGACTGTCTGCGAGGTTAAAACCGAAAACTTGGTTGCGGTTTGATTCTCGTCCGCACTGGTCACGGTAATTTGGGATTGGTCCGAGCGGTATTCTAAATTTAAAGTGGAAAACCATTTCGGTTGGATCACCAAAGTTTGGTTAACGGTAAAAACGGCCGAGTTCACGATGTTCTCGCGGCTGCCTTCACGGTCGAGATTCATTTGTACGGCTTCCAGCGCGGGGGCCAGACTAACCCGGTAAGGCATTTCAAACATTTGGTATTTAAAAACGTAGGGAAGCCCGAGCGAAATGACGAGCGGATCCGCATTTTGCAGGTCCGCACTGGCCTTAAGTTTTTTATCGAGCGAGTACAAATCATTAACCATTAAGACGGCCGAGAACTCGTGTTTCTGGGTGTAGACGGATCGGTATTCCACGGATCCCCCGTAGCTCCAGCGAATTCCGGCCAAGTCCAAACTGGTTTGGGCGGGATCTTGTGCTAAAATGTTCGAGTCATACAGCAAACCCAGATTAGCAGTGATTAAAAATTTCTTTTTCTGAATTTCTTCGAACTGCCGAATGTTGGCAATTTGCTCGATGTAACTTTCGGACTGCCCGTCCAGTTGCGAGTCGCTGGAGTTATCCAAAACATACTCAAATAAAAGCTTCGCTGAATCATAGTTTGTGGCTTGAAAGTCGATAACGCCGGCAAAAAAGCCCGCGGTGGGGCTCATCAATTTGCTGTTCTGATTTTTTACTTCGATAAACGCTTTGTAGGCCGCAGAATTTTGCTTGAGCTTCAGGTAGTTCATCGCGATAAAATAATCGCGCTCCGAAGGATCAAATTTTCCCTCTTTCGCCAAGTTCAAGACGGCCAAACTTTTATTGTATTTTTGCCCTTTGTACAGACATACGCCGTACTGGAAATAATAGCCCTGATTGTCGGGATCCATCTCGATCGATTTTTGAAACAAGGCCTCAGCCTCGGCGAAGCGTTCGAGCTTAAACATTCCCATCGCTTTTTCGGCCAACTCGACCGCTTCTTTTTTGCGTCGCTCTTTTTCTGAATTCGAAATCAAAGCCTGTTTGGCCTTCAAAGCTTCGGATTTGGCTTTTTCTTCTTCCACCACTTTTGCTTGATCGGCTTGCGCTTTGGCCTGGGCCTCTTCGAACCGCTTCTGATCTTCGGTCAACTGCGCGGCTCGCTGCGCTTCTAGTGCGGCGCGATCCACGATCGGACGCCCGAGACCCGTCTTTAAAAATTCCTCGTAAGCTGTGAAGGCCTGTTCTTTGGAGTCATATACAGAAATGGCTTGAACAGATCTGGACTCGGTTCGATAAAAAAAGGGCTTGCGAAGCACTTGGCCGTCCCGAATCATCACATCAATATTTTTGAGCGCTTCTTTTTTAGCTAGCGTTGCTTCGTTCACGATATAAATTTCGGGAGTCATTTCCGCCGAGGTGGCTTCAGATGTGTCAAAGCTCAATTGATAGTAGCCGACGAACAAAGACGTGTCGGGTCCGGTCTCGGTCACCACGATCTTAGCTAAGCGGCCCGTGGCAAAATCCCGAACCAACAGCGCCGAGGTTTCGGCTTTGGCGGCATCTTTGTTCCAAGCGGGTGATCGGTAATCCAAACGCAGCGGCTTTCGCGCATCAACTTTGATTTTTTTAGTTTCTTCCGTGTCCTGCGAGAACGCCGACGGCGGAAGCAGAATTGACGTAAGGGCTGCGATCAAAAAAAGCTGTCTAAACAAGAAGTTATCCCCCGGCTGAAGTCTCAACTGACTGCTGCCAGGGTATCAAACAAGACTACTGAGTTGGAACAATTTTAATGATCGCTCTGGACTTTTGGTTTCGGATTGCGTTGTCCAGAAATGTGTTTGGCATCGTAGCAACGGGAACTTTAAGATTGGGAAACTGAGTCTGAGTAGCCTCGTTGGCTGGACCACGGTCGATTTGTTCAACCGGATTTTTCTGCGGATCCAAATCGTCTCCGGACACCATTGTTGGAGCGGCCTCTGCTGGAGCTCTCTCTCCCGGCGAATTTTCCGTGGGAACTGGACTTCCGTCTGCGACATCATTGATCGCGTTATTTAAATCTTCCGTTGGTACAGGTCGAGGCGGTTCAGGTGGTTTTCCCTGTTCGATATTGGTCGACATCCCCGGCTTTACGAAAACCGCATTTAATATTTCTCCACCGGGTCCGGGCTGGCCCGCGGCAACAACGCCCGTAAATGTAACGATGCGTGTTTGTTGAGTGGTCGGATTGTATCCGGTAATGAAATCGGTTCCGCGAACTCCGGCAACCGCAGTGGGCGTGCGAATGTTGAATTTATTTTTCTCACCGTCGTATTTTTGCTCGACGCTGGCGCGCACTTTACCGTAGTCGACTTTCAACTCGACGTTGCGTTTGTCCTTGGCGGGATCATTTTCGTATTTGGCGATAGTTATTTTGGAATCTGGACTAATGTTCAAGACGTTCTTGTCAGACATGACAATCTTCGCCCGAGATTCTGCTCCCGACACGATGGTGTCTCCCGCATAAACTTTGGTTCCGACTTTCGCAGGATCAGTTTTTCCGGATTTGCCCGATGTGACTTTGATGTCTCCCTTGACGACCATCATCGTTCCAGAAATTTCGTTTTGAGCACTCACCTGAAGTGAGTGTCCTAAAGCCATCATGGCGACCAAGGCTAAACACATATATGCGATCTTCTTCATATATTTCTCCTACCCAGTACTGATCGGTCTTCGAGCCAGTGAACTTAATCGTCGTCTCAATTTGGAGTCCCAAATTAAGACTGCTTTAAATTTTTCAATGGGTGGTGTTTTTCCATGGTCCGGGCGAGCTGGTCCACCGTGAGATGCGTGTATTTCTCGGTGGCCATCAAACTGGTGTGACCCAACAATTCTTGCAGAGTTCTAAGATTAGCACCGCTCGACAACAGATGGGTTGCAAACGAGTGCCGGAGGGCGTGGGGATTTAGGGGGCTCAGCAATCCCGCTCTTTGTCCCAGAACCCGAATCCAACCATAGCCCGTGCGCGGATCGAGCGCACGCTCCCCCCAAACAAATTCACTGGTGGTGATTTTTTGCAGCTTTCGAAGATGCACTAAACTTTTGGAGGGCAGGACCACCAAACGTTCTCTCCCGCCCTTGCCCAATATTCGCAAAGTATGGGTCTGCCAACTAAACTGTTTCCATTTAAGTGAGCAGGCCTCGCTGATTCTTAAGCCCGCCCCGTACAACAAATAAAACAGAGCCTGCTCGCGCAGGTCATCGGGACTGTCTTTATTATCAAAGGCTTGGATAAGGGCCAGAACCTCGTCGACCGAGATAAAGTGGGGCAACTTCTTGGGGACTT
>JAYUPS010000159.1:0-9826 GCA_043759945.1 Bdellovibrio sp. | reverse complement strand
TCCACTGGGTGTGCGGGTAGCTTGCCATCTTAAGACTAATTTCCAATGTGGGTGGAAGCGTACCGTGCTCGGACAGTTGTTTGGCAAAAAATTCTTGATTTTTATTCTTAAGATCGTGCTGCGCTTTAATGTCCTTGTACAAAGACTCGCCGCGAGTTTTTAAAAATTGACCTTCTGAAGATTTATCCTCAAACGGCGCAAACAAAGTGTTTTCAGGAATATTTTGCTTTTTTCGCAGGTCGTTGAGTTCCTCTTCGCTCGACAAAGCAGAATGATTCCCTGCCGCCGCTGCCATCTTTAAACCCCAACCTTTCAAAGTATGAGCAATAATGAAACAGGGTTGTCGAGGATTTTTCTTACTCTCCAGCATGGCTTCAGCCAGGGCGATGATGTCGTGACCACCGAAATCGCGAATTCCGCTAAAAAGATCTTCGTCCGATACGGTGTCTAGGAATTTTTTTAGTTCGGGATGCTCTTTTGCCATTCCCTTTTTTAAAGCTTTCATGTCCTGAACAAGCAACAAACTTTGAAGTTCAAAGTCTTCCAATTTTTCTTCCAACAATTTCTGGAAGTGTTCGCCGCCGGGTTTAGCAAACAAAGCTTTACGAAGGGCTCCATGACGAACTTGAATCACTTCCCAACCATTGGCCTTCATGGTCCGTTCCAGTCGTGTGGCATCGGTTCCATCCATGATTTTTTTATTCGTAATGCGATTTCCGTCCAGGGATTGACGGTTGTAGTCGATGATCCAAGTCAGATTCCCAATTTCACGTTCCGCAAAATCAGGGATGGCTTCATACATACTGCCCTCTCGGAATTCAGAATCTCCCGCCAGCGCCCAAAAGTGGGCGTCGGGAACCTGGTATCCGTGATCTTTGGCGAAGCGATAAGCCAGGCCCAGATATCCCGCTTTAACGGGTGGGATTCCCACCGTGCCCGAGGGGAAAAAATTGTGATTATCTGAATCATAGGCCGAGTGATAACTTTGAAAGACGGGCTCACCGTTTTGCGAGAATTTACGCAGGCCCATCATCGCCGTGTTGGCTTGTTCTAATGTCAATCGTGACAAATCTTCGTTTAAAAAAAGCTTTAACAAATAATTGTAAGCGTGGTCGGTCGGGGAAGCGTGGGGCTTGTTGGCAATGTGATCAAATCCAGTTTTTACAACCAAGTGAAGCGCGCCCATGATATGCACGGACGAGGAACTGCCCGACATGTGACCGCCGACCTTGGGGTCGCCCTTCTCTTTGTCTGTGCGATGGTTGGCTTGATAAATCATTTGCGTCGCCAGGTAGTGAGCACGGCGAGCAATGCTTTCCAGCACAGGTCGTTGGGATTCTAAATTTGAAGGGGCGGTGGTAGCTTTCATGTTGGAATTATTACTCTAACCGACCTTAGGTCTCAAGAACGAAACGCCATTGAATCTTGATTGTTCCATCGGGATCGACCATGCCTTTCGGTGGATTTGGAAATGGTGCGGCAGCGCGAAAAGCTTCAGTGGCGGCCTCGTCCAATTCACGAACTCCGGAAACACCGATGATTTGGATGCGCAGCAGCCGTCCGTTGTGATCCAAAGTGACCAGGCAATTTGTAATCATATCGTCGGTCGAAGCGATCCGCCGCCCTTGTTTATAGATTTGATCCACTTTGCTACGGATCTTTGGCGTCCAATGCTGATTCAGTTGTTTCCGAACCCGCGTAAAAAATGTGTAATATTTAAATTCTTTGGTGCTGAGCATGGTTTCTAAACCAGGATCTAATTCCTTGATGTAATCCAAAGTCTGACTGACGTCTGTGCCGGCCTGCCGTGTTGGACTTTGCGCCGAGGGCAAGATCATGTCGCCATCTTGAAAACGTTGTTCGCGCTCGCTCAGATCTTTAACGTTTTTGGAAACATCAAACTGAGGCATGAACTTCGCCCACTTGTTGGGAGCGGGTTGACTGCTTGCGGAATCGCCCTCGGGTCCTTTTTTATTTATATTTTTAAATTCGCCGTGCTTTTGCGCGACGGTTTGCTTTTCAACGCGTTGATTGTGGGAACTTAAGAATTTAGCTTTTTCGTCTTTGTCTTCGTTGAGCTTATCTTGATCCGCAAGGCGCAGATCCTGGACGTCCCGGGGAATTTCTTTTTTTTGGGGAACTTCAATCAGGTCCATTTCCACTAAAGTCGGGGCTTCAAGACTGCGACCTGGGGCCAGGTAAACGGAAGAGTACATCAGGCCGTGGGCCAAGAAAGAGAGGACAACAAAGGGCACCGCCGAGCGCTTAATTCGTGCCTTAAAATCGGAAACAGGAGCTTCATTCATTACCTGTCTTTTCGGCAGCTCTCTTGATTTTTTAAGGAATTATCGATGATAAAAAAAAGAAAAGATTAGGGCTGAAACTTCTTGAGGATACGCCGTCCCGAGTCTAGGCTAAATTTACATGGTTCAGCTCGAAGTCTGGTGCAAAAGTGATAAAGGCCTTCGTCGGGAGTCAAATCAAGACAACTTCCTGATCAACAAGGAACTGGGGCTATTTATTGTTGCAGACGGCATGGGTGGCCATTCTGGTGGCGAAGTCGCCAGTAAAGTTGCCGTGCAAACTGTCGAACAAACAGTCGAAGAACTACAAAATCGTGGGCTGACCGCGCGAGACATTATCCAAAAATCTTATGAAGAAGCCAGTCATCGCATTTACGATATGGCGGCCAAAGACAACAAACTCACGGGTATGGGCACGACCATGGTCCTGTGCTACACCTACGGACAAAGCGTCTTTTTTGGAAACGTCGGTGATTCGCGTGCCTATCTTTTCCGCAAACCCAATCTTTGGCAAGTTACCGAAGACCACTCCTTGGTGAACGAGCAATTGCGAGCCGGTTTAATTAAAGAACATCAGGTGCGGCAGTTTGTGGGAAGAAACGTCATTACCCGAAGCGTGGGCTACGAAAGAGATGTTTTGCCCGACGTCCTGGAGCGCAGCATGCAAAAGGGCGATCATATTCTGCTTTGCTCGGATGGACTCTCCGGAATGGTTTTGGACGACATCATCGGTGAAATTTTAACGAAAAATAATTCCGAAGCCGCAGTGAATGAACTTCTTCGAAAAGCTCTCGAGGCCGGTGGCGAAGACAATGTGACGATTATGCTCATCAGTGTTGTGTGAGCTAAATGGAAAAGAAAAAAGTTACACTTTGGCTGATGACGAACGAGCTCGAAGCCACGCGAAAATGGGTTCTTTCCGTTTCCTGGATTAAAGCTCTGGGTTTAATTTTTGGCATTTTGATGTTGGTTTTGGTGGCGGGCGCCGTAGACTACGTCGGCCTGCTTGCTCAAAGTATCGAGAACAAAAGATTGAAGGCCGAAAATTCCCAGTTGGTTCGGCAGTTTCAAGCGGTCGAAGGAAAAGTCAGCGCGTTGGAATCAAGTCTTGAACGCGTAAAAACTTTCACGACGAAATTAAAATTGATCACAAACATCGACAGCGAAGATCGCAATATCAATTTGTCGGCGGGAGCGAATTCCGCTCCCAATCAGCCAATGGAAGAGTTTGACCAGCCCATGGGCCAAAGATCTTCGCTAGAAGAACTGGAAAAACAAGACGCCGAAGTGGCGGGGAAAAAACAATTGAGTGAAGTTCGCGGAGAACTGGCCGTGCAGCCCGGTAAAGACTATCAAGTTTTGGCAATTCGTATTGATCGCGCGATTCGCGAAACACAGTTACGCGAACAAAGCGTTATTGATCTTTGGGAACTGTTGTCCGAGCGCCAAAATTTACTGGCGGCCACGCCGAACATTCGTCCCGCCAGGGGCTGGTCGACTTCGAAATTTGGTTACCGTATGTCGCCCTTCACCGGAAGAGCTTCGTTTCATAGTGGACTTGATCTTGCCGCTGCTCCGGGATCTCCGGTGTTTGCGCCGGCCGACGGGGTCATTTCTTTTGTGGGTTACGATGATGGTTACGGCAAACAAGTCGCCATTGATCACGGTTATGGAGTGACAACACGTTATGGTCATCTCTCAACGAGCTATGTTCAAATGGGTCAGCGAGTCGCTCGTTGGGATGTGGTTGCCGCCGTGGGAAGCTCGGGCCGCTCGACGGGACCCCATTTGCATTACGAAGTTCGCGTGAACGGCGTTCCACGGAACCCAGCTCTCTATATTTTGGATGACTGAAAAGGTGAAAAGGTGCCAGGGTCCGAATTTCCTGAAGTTTATAAATTTCAATTTTTAGAACAAAATTTAATTAACTCTGATTCTGGTATATATCGAGTTTCAACTTTTGGCGAAACCGGACTATCCGCTGGGCCAAAAGCCAATCTTAGGATTTCTGCGTGTCCGGCTTCGTTCACCGAATCCCAGGTATCACATGGCTCGTTAGTAGAGCGTCCGTTACAAAGTGCAATCGTAAGTACTGAGAGTGAACACGTCTGTTTTTCAACACGAAGGTAAAAATCAGAATATTCTTTGCCAGAACCCTTTGGAATTAAATCGTACGGCAAAAAGTCAGAACAAGTTATGTAAGGATTAACGTTTTTTGTAAAAATATAGTTATCGTTCTCACGAAAATTTGCAATCGCTTTAGGAAGCGCTGAACAGTCATTTAAAAAATATTTAGTTTCATAGAGCCCCGAGTGGTTTACGCAACTCGTCCCTGTTAGTAATGGAAATATCACAACCAATAACATAAATTTATTTTTACTCATATTAATGGCATGCTAGTTTATGAAACATGATTTTAAAAATCTTTTCTATGATAAGCTTAATTTTTTTAAACGTTGGCTGTGTATCTATAACACTAACCCAAGAGCAAGCCCGCGTAAAACAAATCGAAGATGGGTCCAAATGTAAGTATCTTGGTGAAGCGATCAAGCAGGATAAATGGGCTGGTGACTTCGAGGAAGTTAAAAAAAAGCTTCAGGTAGAAACCTTGTCCAGAGGTGGAGATTCCTACCTAATAGATCATGTTAGGCTAGGAACTAAAATAACCTTAGCCCACATTTATAAGTGTCATTGATTCGTGAATTGCAATTCTGATTTAAAATCAAGCCCATGAAATGCAAAGTGCGAAGCTGGACACTCCAACTCCGCACTTAGTGACCTTAGGATTCCCCCTCTATTGAAGGAGGTCCGAATGTCGGAAAAAACAAGCCTGTTCCCCAGGTATTGTAATTTTCGGAAATTTGGCGACTTAGTTAAACGGTTCTTAAGTCTGGTAATTTTGGCTTTGGAAATCGTAAAACGAATTCTTGATCTTCTAAAATAGACGAATCTGTGGGCGCGAGTTCTTCGAGCTCAGTTCGAGGATCGGACTGAAAATCCGGGAGAATCTTGGTTAAGGAAAGTGTGGATTGGAGTTGTCCACTAGATTTGAAATTTATCGATTCATTATGAGACACCTTGTACAGAGGCCGGCGTTTTTACTTCGTAGGCCAGCTCCAGCGAAAAATAGAGCATTAAATTTAACCCAACGGCAAATTGAAGCGATCGCTTACGCTTTGGGAACACGGTAAACATTGGAATTTTTTCCGATGTCCGTGCGCATTTGCAAACCATTCCAACGGGCTTTGGTCGCTTGCGAGTAAGCTTGCTCGAGAGCCTCGTCCATAGTTGATCCCAAGCCAATGCTGCAAAGAACGCGGCCACCCGAGGTTTCAAAACCGCCGTGGGAAGCTTGCGAAGCGCCCGCAACTAAAAAATAACTTGTCGAGGTGGCCTGATTTAAATCGCCTTCGATCGTGACGCCTTTTTGTGGCTGATCCGGATAACCCGGAGATGCCATGACCACGCACGCCGCGGACATTGTGCGAGTTTGCAAAGGAATCAATTTTCCCTGCGCCAAATTTTTCAGTAAAATTCCAAGGTCGGTTTGAATCAAAGGAAGAATGACTTGGGTTTCGGGATCTCCCAAACGACAGTTGTATTCCAAAAGTTTCGGCCCCTCTTCGGTGACCATCACGCCCAAGAAAATAAATCCGCGAAATAGAATTCCGCGTTTCTGCAAAAGCTTCAGTGTGGGTTCAACAATCTCAGTTTCGATTCTAAATCGCAAAGTCGGATCGATATTCAGGGGCGCCCAAGTGCCCATGCCGCCGGTGTTAGGTCCTAGGTCGCCGTCGCCCAGGCGTTTGTGATCTTGCGCGATTGGCAAGGCGGTAAATGATTCGCCATTAGTTAAAAATAAATAACTTAGTTCCCAGCCGGCATGAAATTGTTCCAGCAAAGCACGGTCTGAATTCTTACCAAAAATTTTCTTTTCGAACAAATCTTCGGCCGCTTTCTTAAGCTCCGTTTCGTCTTTGCAAATGTAAACGCCTTTGCCGGCGCACAATCCATCAGCCTTAAGAACATAGGGCGGAGTAAATTCTTTGGCCAATCGTAAAGTGTCCGCAACGTTATCAACAATTTGATAGCGAGCGGTGGGAATAGAGGCCTCGAGCATAAATTCTTTGGCGAAAATTTTAGAACCTTCGAGCATGGCGCCGTCGGCGCTGGGTCCAACAACTAAAAGTCCGCGTTCGCGCAGTTTATCAGCCAATCCATCGACCAAAGGATCTTCCGGACCGATAATCACCAGTTCAATGTCGGAACGTAAACAAAACTCAATAATTTTTTCGGAATCTTTCCAAGACCATGGATGACACAGGGCCATCTGCTTCATTCCATCATTGCCAGGGGCGGCGTGCACTTCACTCACCGAAGGTGACTGGGACAAACGGTGCACCAAGGCATGCTCTCTGCCGCCTTGACCCAAAACTAAAACCTTCATGACCGTCACTCCTAATTGTTTTACCCTTTATACATTAACCGAAAGGAAATCCTATGGAAAAAATATTCGTGGTTGCCGGCAGTAGGACTCCCTTTGGGGCTTTTGGCGGAGGCCTGCGTGACATTACCGCCACAGATTTAATGGTGATGGCTGGAAATGGTGCTTTGAAAGCCTCGGGAATTGCCAAAGAGGACATCGACCATATCGTTATCGGAAATGTGGCTCAAAGTGCGGCCGATGCTCCCTATTTGGCCAGACATGTGGGCTTAAAAATGGGGCTGCCGATCGCCACGCCCGCTTACAATGTGAATCGACTGTGTGGCAGCGGTTTTCAATCATGGGTTAACGCCGCACAGATGATTTTGACTGGCGAAGCAAAATGCATTCTGGCCGGCGGAGTGGAACAAATGTCGCAGATTCCCTATGTTGCGCGCAATGTCCGGTTTCAGGGATATCGAATGGGACATGCCGAGCTTGAAGACAGTTTAAATTCTTCCTTAACCGACGCTTACGCAAATCTACCGATGGCGATGACGGCAGAAAATTTGGGCGAAAAGTACGACATCACGCGGGAACAATGTGACCGATTCTCGATCCGTTCCCAGGAACGCACCAAGCTTGCTTCCGAAAAAGGTTATTTTGCCACCGAAATCACTTCGGTAAAAATCGAATCCAAAAAAGGCGTCATCGAAATTGCAAAAGATGAGCATCCAAAGCCCGAGGCGACTTTTGAAAAAATCTCAACTATGAAATCACTTTTTAAAAAAGAGGGATTAGTTACGGCCGCCACGGCCTCGGGAATTGTGGATGGAGCCGCCGCAACTTTTATTTGTTCGGAGTCTTTCGTCAAGGCCAAGGGCTTGAAGCCCCTCGCTCAAATTATTTCTTACGCTTCGGTGGGCTGTGATCCGAAAATCATGGGTATTGGTCCAGCAGGCGCTGCGCGGATGGCTTTGCAAAAGGCAAAAATGGAATTAAAACAGATGGATCTTGTCGAGGTGAACGAAGCTTTCGCGGCCCAGTATTTGGCCGTGGAAAAAGAGTTGGGGTTAAATCCTGAAATTACAAACGTCAATGGTGGCGCGATTGCGGTGGGGCATCCCTTGGGTGCTAGCGGAACTCGCATCATGAATCATTTGGTTTTTGAACTGGCCCGGCGAAATAAAAAGTATGCCTTGGGGAGTGCTTGTATTGGTGGGGGCCAGGGAATCGCGCTCATTATTGAACGGGTTTAGATTCTTTTTTCGCTTAAAAGTTTTTCGGCCGTCAGGAAATTTTCCCGAGAGATGTAAAGCCGATCGATGATACGAGCCCCCTCGTAGCGTTGAAATATTTCCGTAGATTCACCAATTGGCATGGGTTGAACCCAGCGATCGTATTGATCGACAACAAAGATCGTGTCTTTGCGATCTTCTGGATTTCCCGAGTGGTATTTTGAAAGTCGCGCCTGAGAACTGGCCCAGATCACGTCGATTTCTTTTTCTTCAAGGTAGTTTTTAATATTTTCTGCGCGGTGAGAGCCCTCGGTATTATGGATTTCGATTAAAACCTTGTAGGGATCGCGTCTTGAAATTCGTTGCGCCCATTCGTTTTTTGAATTCGAAAGATGCTCGAATAACTTATAATCGGTGTACTTGGTGTATTCGTTGATATCTGCCGGCAGGTGGAATTTGCAGTCCGGTGACTCGAGATAGCGCACCATCATTTCTTCGAAAATAATGCTCTTGTGATGAAAGTAAACCATCAAATGCATATGGTGCCGCGAGATCAAAAAATCATCAAACGTGTAAAGCGCACGTCGATTCAAAGCGAGATACAATTTATTATCAACATTGTGGTAAGTCAGATTGGACAGGAGCCAATGTAAATCGACTTTGCCGTAGTTCGTTCCGCAGAAATAGGAATCGCGTTCCAAGTAATCCATTCGATCGACATCCAGTTCGGAGCTAACGATCTGACTTAAAATCGGACGAAAATCTACGCCGTGATCGATAAAAAAATCGTCCGGGGGATTCAAACTTTTGTCGATCAGACACGCGACGTGCAACGGAGAGATGTCTTCAAAGTTTTTCTCCAAAATTTTTGTCAGCCCCGAGCCCGTGACGAATTTGATCGTGTAATCTTCATGGGTCGCTCGGGTTTGCGGCGCCGTCGGATGATTTCGGTGTTTGTAAGCCTCGACTTTCAATTCGCCCACCGGAGGCATTACAGCTTCAATGGCATGACTCAAAGGGCCGTGCCCCACATCATGCAAAAGAGCTCCCAATTTTAAGCACTGCCGCAGACGGTAACGAATGCTCGAGTTGGCAAACATGTAGTTTTTGAAAATAGAGTCAAAGGCCAAGCCGGCCAGATGGCTTACCCCAATGGAGTGGATGTAGCGATTATGAGTTGCGCCGGGGAAGCTAAACTCTGAGAATCCCAGCTGTTTAATGGCCCGCAAACGTTGACACTCGGAGCTATCAAGCACCGCAGTTTCGGCATTGTTCAGGGTGATCGTCCCGTGGACCGGGTCTCGGATTTCCATGCTGCAGGGAAGATAGGCTCAAATCAAAGTGGCGTCAAATGCGTCTTCTGAAATACAGTATGCAAATGCAGAACTACCTCGATTTATTGAAAGACGTCTTAGCCAACGGGACCGAAAAACAGGACCGAACGGGAACGGGCACCAAAAGCGTTTTCGGCCGACAAATCCGGTTTGATTTGTCCCGGGGATTTCCCATGGTCACCACCAAAAAACTTCATTTGCGCGCCATCATTCATGAACTGTTGTGGTTTCTAAAAGGTGAAACCAACATCAAGTATCTGCAAGACAATAAAGTTTCGATCTGGGACGAGTGGGCCGACGAAAACGGAGAGTTAGGACCGGTTTACGGTAAACAATGGCGAAGTTGGCAAACGCCCGACGGGCGCACGATTGATCAAATTTCTCAAGTTGTTGAGCAAATTAAAAAAAATCCAGACTCACGCCGGCACATGGTCGTTGCGTTTAATCCCAGCGACGTGGATCAGATGGCCCTGCCGCCTTGTCATGCCTTTTTCCAGTTTTATGTGGCTAACGGAAAACTTTCTTGTC
>JAYUPS010000158.1:0-3745 GCA_043759945.1 Bdellovibrio sp. | reverse complement strand
TTGTCAGCTCTATCAACGAAGTGCGGATTTGTTCCTGGGTGTTCCGTTCAATATCGCAAGCTACGCGCTTCTGGTTCATATGGTGGCGCAAGTGACGGATCTTTTGCCGGGAGAATTTGTTCACACGTTGGGCGATGCGCATATTTATTCGAACCACATGGATCAGGTGAAAGAGCAGTTGACCAGAACTCCCAAATCTTTGCCGACCTTGGTTCTAAACAAAGAAATCAAAAATCTTTTCGATTTTAAGTTCGAAGATATTCAAGTCGTCCGTTATGAGTCTCACCCGGCAATCAAAGGCCAGGTTGCCGTATGATCTCTGCGATCGCCGCCATGGCAAAAAATCGGGCCATCGGAGTCGCCAACGATTTGCCGTGGGATTTTCCAGAGGACATGAAATTTTTCCGCGATAAAACTAAAAAATCTGTCATGATCATGGGGCGGAAAACTTTTGATTCTTTTGGCGGCAAGCCCTTGCCCGGAAGATTTCACATTGTTATCACCCGGACACCACAAACCTCGGGGTTTCCCAACGTCATTTATTTGGAAACTTGGGAACAGGCTCTGGCACTAGCTCAAGTTAAAAACTCGGACGCTTATGGGCCAGAGATTTTCGTGATTGGTGGCGCAGAGATTTACAAGTTGTCGCTTAGGCACTGCGATCGTTTGTATCTGACATTAATTGATCAAGAGTTCCAGGGCGATGCCTTTTTTCCTGAATTTAGTGAGAAAGATTGGAAGCTCATTGAAGATCGGAAATCCACGGAAACTCCCGCGCTAACGTTTCAAGTTTGGCAACGCCGATGAAGGCCGAGCCCGTCGAAGCTTGGAAGCTCTTATTTTCTGAAGTTTTAAAAAAAGCAGTTCAAGTAAAAAAAGAAAAGAATTCTCGGTTGTCGCTGCGTTATTACGCAAAAAAGTTAAAAATCTCGCCGGGGGCGCTCTCGGAAATAATAAAAAATAAACGAAGCGTAAAGCCTCAAAAGGCCCTTGAAATTCTAGAGATTTTTGAGGCCCCCGCGCGAGATTTGATTCGCATCAAAAATAAAATGGGGATCTCGGTCGAAATCAAGCGCGAGAAAATTCAAGAAAGCCAGATGGATTTTTTAACCGATTGGATCTCCCATGCCGTCATGGGATTCTTCGAAATCGACAATCCAGACATTAATGCAAAGAGGATTAGCCAGAAAATAAACCAGCCCCTTCCCGAAATAAAAAAACGTATCGATCAGTTTATGACCCGGGGCCTGCTCCAAAAAAGCAAAGAGGGTCTAATTAAAATAGCGCGTCGGGGCCAGCATTGGCATGTTTCCAAGAGCATTGATGCGGACTTGCGTTTTCGATTTCATGAGCAACAAGTAGTGCTTGCCGCGCATGCCCTAAGATGTGGCAGTCCCGACCGAACTTTTTTTTCCTCGATGACTTTCTTAGGGACTCAAAGCCAGCTTGATCTTTTCCAAACAGAAATTAAAGAGCTTTATGATCGGATCGTGGCGACCGTGGATTTGGATTCGCGTAAAGAACTTTTGCGCATTTCGGTGCAGGCTTTTCCCTTCGAATTTAAGAAATGAAAAGTGTTCCAAAAAATGGAACAAATTCAATTTTGACCGCTACCACCTGGTGAAGACTCTGCTAGCAACTAGGGTTCCAAATAAATGGAATTGGTTCTAAACCTAAGGGGACTGCAATGAAAAAAATCTTTTTTGTTTTGATTCTGGCTCTTGGCTATTCATCCGTTGGATCTGCGGATTGGTCATGTGACTGCAAAGTTTCGAATGGCGATGTATGGGTTGTGGATGGAAGCGATGAAAAGGACGCCAAACTGGCTTGTACTGAAGAAGCGGGAGGCACCGTTCTGGAATGCCAATCCCAAGGACGCGGAGATCGCACTCCTTCGTTTTTGGGCGAGAGCGTGCGAGTACCGGCAAATCCCGGCGGCGTTGATGTCTGCCGCGATTACATTGCGTACCACAAAAAAATTGATTCCTTGGAAATCACCCTCAACGGACGAACTCCGGAAAATATGCGCTTCATGCATAACGGCAAAGTTGTGGGAACTATGATTTACAATGATGACGGTTCCGAGGCCGCAGTTTGCACGGTTCTTTAATCAAGTTTTTAGTTTTATTCGTTTTTCTAGAGCCGTTCGGGAATTCCAGTGCGGCTTCTGTTTATCGTCTCCCTTGTCTTCAACATCACAGCATGGTACGCGACCGAGGGATATCGCCGGAACACCGGTGGCGTGATGGGGTGCAGCTGGGGTTGTTTAGTTCTGGATCCAGTGTATTCAAACCAAGTGATTGAACGCATCGTGGGTGCGTAGAGAACTATATTAACTAGGAGAGAAAATGAAGCGAGCCTGTTCCCTGTTTTTTGGCGCCTTGATGTTTTGTTCAAGCTTGTTGGCAAATCAAACGCCGGGGCAAATGATTTCGGCGGTGACAGAGCATTGTAGTCAAACTCAGGGCTGCGCTTGCTATGCTTCCAACATCGATGGTTTCCATCTGACTTTTGGGAACGGTGGAATTCTAAAGATTTCTCCAGAAATAGATTTGGTACTGACCAAGGGGACTTTCAAAACCTTCAACCAGGCCAAAGCGGACTTGAATCAGTTTATGTCAATTTATCGAATCAACGAACTGCAGCCCTTTTGCGCTAACTTTTCAAAATCTGGTCCGGGCATCAGCGGCTTTTTACAAAGCATTGAATATTCCTATTTGGATAACTTATTCTTCCGCCAACTGGACAATAACGGGGGATTTTGCAATCCCTACCAAAAGTGCACTTGCGAGTTTTCTATGGGTGGAAATGAATTGTCCCCAGATTTCCTAAAAAGCTTTTCAATTGAAGTTTCAGGTGGGCAAGAGTTTGTTTACACCGGGGGGTCGTCGGCAGGATCCATTCGCGGAGATCAGTATCAAGAAATCTTGGTCAATAATCTTGGATCGGTACTGAGAAAATCCGCGTCCGAAAAGTCTGATTTTATTGTTCAAGCAATGGAACCTTTGGGCCAATACCGAAACGTTTGCAAAGATTTTGATAAGGTTCTTTCGGAGGGCCGGGATTCGATGCTTTCATTGATCCAAGAGCTCGAAGCAGATCCTGAATTTTAAGCTTCACTTCCCATTGAAATTCGAATGTACTAACCTCCGGTACGGGGGGTACTAATGAAATCAGTAAAAATTTTTCTATTTTTATCTTTAGTTGGGGCGTTCGCCTTCGCGGAACAGGCTAAACTGACCGTAGAAATTCCAAAAATTTCTGCTGCCGAAGGTTTTTTGCTCATTTCAGTATTTAAAGGGGCCTATGGTTTTCCCGAAGATCCCACGAAAGCGGCTGCGATCTCGAGCACTTCGGCGCAGAAAGGCATGAATCAAGTTTCGTTCGATGTCGAGCCGGGGATTTACGCGGTGGCGATCGTTCATGACGTCAATGCCAACGGCGTGCTGGATACAAACTCTTTTGGAATACCTACCGAACCTGTTGGTTTTTCAAATGATCCGACTTTGATGGGGAAGCCCACATTTGATCAAACCAAGTTTTCTGTTGTTGCTCCGGCAACCACCAAGGTCATTAAGGTCAAAGGTATTTTTGTCACCAAACCTTTATAAACTGGTCCCTTTGCATGGTGCTGATTAAAACGAAACTGTTTCCCACAGAAATTTACCTAAAAACTTAAATTCAAGGTCGGCCGAACCCGGATGGTTCGACCGAAACAGGATCAAAAGGACGGCGTCCTTTTTGG